>JADFMY010000168.1 GCA_022563685.1 Pseudomonadota bacterium
ACGAATCAGAGAAATAATACGAGAAGAGATGTCAGACTTTCAGACTGTCGAACGATTTACTTTTCAGAAACTCTTACAGATGTTTGATGGGCGTAATATACAGTTAGGTAGGACAACAGGAACAAAGATAGGACTTTCTTCAAGTGAAAAGCTAGGATTGTGGGGAACTACGCCTGTAGACCAACCAGAGACAGTATCAAACCCTTCAACGGATACAGGTTCATTACAAACAGCGATTATCGCAATCATTAGTAGACTAAAGGAGGTAGGAAGTATTAAATAATATGCCAACAGAAGAACAATTAAGAAATAGAGAGTTAGCGGTACAAAACATCGCACAAGGATTGCCACAAACTGCTGGCATAGCTGATTCCGCTATCAATATCAGTGATTTACAACAAACAGAAGCACAACCTTTGGCAATAGCAACTCCACAACCCCTTGCCACATTCCCAGTAGACACTTTAGATACAGAAGTACCTGATTTAGTATTAACACAAGCAGAAGAAGTAGAATCAGATTTAAGTACACAAATAAGAGAATTTAATATAGATTTATTAGGAGAATCAGCATTTAGAACAGAATTAGAAGAAGAAAGAGGAATCGCTGAACTAGCCAAAACACAAACAGATTTAGCAGGACAATTAAAAATAATACAAGCAGAAGCAAAAGCAATTCCATTACAACTACAAGAAGAAGCTAAAGGCAGGGGTATTACTGTAGGAGGTTTAAGACCTTTAGAAACTGCAAGGCTTAGAACTAATACTATTGCTCAACTAGGAGCTAGTGCAGCTTTTCAAGCAGCAGCAGGTAATTTATCACTTAGTTTAGACTTGGTAGATAGAGCAGTAGAGGCAGAATTTGGCACACAAAAGGAGGAATTAGATGTAGCTTTAAGAAACTTAGAACTTATAAGATTAGACCCTAAAACCACTCTAGCTGAAAGAAAAAGAGCATTTGAGACTGAGACACGTTTACAAGAGAGACAACGCCTTATAGAGCAACAGGAGGCTAATAAGAGGCAGGTATTAAGCATAATGACTAACGCTGCACAAGCAAATGCAGATGATATAACTTTAAGAAATATACAAAATGCTAGAACACCAGAGGAGGCTTTGAGAATAGCAACTGCTGCTGGAGTGTTTGCACAACCAGAAGTAGAAGCAGACCTTACAGGAACAACTGCTGATTTAAGAACTTTTAAACAATTTTTTCCTGATACTGCTGTAGAATATTTTGTTTCGTATTACGATTATTATCAACCAGAAGCCTATGTGCCGGCTAGAGACCTCTATATCGAAAAAGATGCGTCGATCAACGAGCATATAGAGCAGATGCGTTTGTCGGCGACCAAGTCCCTGTTCGAGCGCCGGGACACGATTATTGTCGCCTCGGTGTCTGCGATCTATGGTCTTGGCGACCCCGAGGCCTACCTGAAAATGTTGTTGCATGTGGTCGTGGGCGACGAAATTGACCAGCGCAGTATTTTACGCCGGCTCGCCGAGTTGCAATATCGGCGCAACGATATCGACCTGAAACGCGGAACCTATCGGGTACGTGGTGAAGTAATCGATATCCACCCGGCGGATTCTGAGCGCGAAGCGGTGCGCATAGAGCTATTCGATGCCGAGGTCGAGAAAATCAGCCTGTTCGATCCGCTCACCGGCGAAATCCACAAGACGGTGAAGCGCACGACGATATACCCGAAGACGCACTACGCCACTCCACGTGAAACGATTCTCGCTTCCTTCGATGCGATCAAACAGGAGTTGAAGCAACGGCTCGAAGAACTCAACCGCAATAATAAGCTGGTAGAGGCACAACGGCTGGAGCAGCGGGTCAACTACGATTTGGAAATGATGCGCGAACTGGGTTATTGCAGCGGCATCGAAAATTACAGCCGGTTTCTATCGGGACGTGAAGTCGGTGAGCCCCCTCCGACGCTGTTCGATTACCTGCCGGACGACTGCCTGCTGTTTATCGACGAAAGTCATGTCTCGGTACCGCAAATTGGGGGCATGTACCGTGGCGATCGCTCGCGCAAGGAAACGCTGGTCGAGTATGGCTTTCGTCTGCCGTCAGCGCTCGATAATCGTCCACTGCGATTTGATGAATTCGAGCGCATGTCGCCGCAGACTATTTTTGTTTCGGCCACGCCAGGTGACTATGAGAAAAAGTTGAGTGGAGCTGTTGTCGACCAGGTCGTGCGCCCGACTGGGCTGGTCGATCCTGTCCTCGAAGTGCGCCCTGCAACGAGTCAGGTCGATGATGTATTGTCGGAAATCAATAAACGCGTGGAGTGTAAGGAGCGGGTGTTGATCACCACACTCACCAAGCGCATGGCTGAAGATTTGACCGACTACCTGGACGAACATGGTATTCGCGTGCGCTACCTGCATTCCGATATAGACACCGTCGAGCGCATGGAGATAATCCGCGACCTCAGGCTCGGCGAGTTCGATGTGCTGGTGGGAATAAACCTGCTACGCGAAGGACTCGATATGCCCGAAGTGTCGCTGGTTGCCATTCTCGATGCAGACAAGGAAGGATTCTTACGCTCCGATCGCGCACTGATTCAAACCATTGGCCGTGCCGCGCGCAACATCAATGGTATGGCGATTCTTTACGCAGACCGGGTGACAGGATCGATGCAACGCGCCATCGATGAAACCGACAGGCGCCGCGAAAAGCAGGTAGCCTATAATCAGGCCCATAACATCACGCCGCGGGGTATACAGAAAGCAGTCACCGATGTCATGGATGTCGGCTACGCAAGTGCGTCGAATCAACGCAGACGCCGCTTCGACAAGGTAGCCGAACAGGCGCGTGAGTACCAGCAGCTCAGTGCGAAACAGTTGAAAGCACGTTTACAAAAACTCGAAAAGCGCATGTACGAACACGCCCGCAACCTCGAGTTCGAAGAGGCGGCGAAGGTCAGAGACGATATCGTTGTGATCAAGGATAGATATTTCAAAAATTTACCCGACGCGATAGTATCCGTCTAAATAAAGAGAGGGCATCCGATGGCTATCCACTTTAGCGAAGAGGAATTACAGCAACGCCGCGATCGAGTGTGCGTCGAGCTGGAACAACGTGGTCTGTATGGCCTGCTGTGTTTTCGCCAGGAGACAGATTTTTACCTCAGTGGATACGATACCTTTGGCTACTGTTTTTTCCAGTGCCTGTTGTTGTGCGCTGATGGACGACTTGCCCTGCTGACGCGGGCGCCCGATTTGCGCCAGGCGCAGCATACCTCGGTGATCGAGGATATACGTGTGTGGACCGATCGAGCCGACAGTAATCCAGCGAAGCAACTGGTCGAAATGCTTGATGAGTTTGGTTGTCGCGACAGGAACCTTGGAATAGAATACGACGCCTACGGACTGCGTGCCTCGGTATGGCGTCAACTGGAGCAGGAAATCATCGGTTTTTGTGAATTAACCGATGCATCCGACCTGGTGACTTCGCATCGAGTGGTAAAGAGCGATGCAGAAATAGAATACGTTAAAAAAGCGGCCGAGCTCGCCGACGATTCGCTCGATGCGGCCTTAGCATTGATCAAACCCGGCGCCTGGGAAGGTGATATCCTGGGCGCGATGCACCAGGCTATTTTTGCCGGGGGAGGGGATTATCCCGGTAATGAATTCATCATCGGCGCCGGGGCCGATGCCCTGTTATGCCGCTATTTTACCGGTAGAAAACACCTGGCCGAGCAGGATCAACTGACCCTGGAGTGGGCTGGCGCTTACCGACACTACCATGCCGCAATGATGCGCACAATTATCCTTGGCGAGGCCGATGCCGAACATCGACGCATGCACGAAATCGCCGTAGAGGCCCTGGAATCTTGCGAACAAACCTTGCGCCCCGGAGTGGCAGTCGGTGAAGTCTTCGATACCCACGCACGCGTGGCCGATGCCGGCGGCTTAAAAAATCATCGTCTCAACGCCTGTGGTTACTCGCTCGGGACTACCTTTACGCCAACCTGGATGGACTGGCCAATGCTATACCACGGCAATGCATTGATCGCAGAACCCAATATGATATTTTTCATGC
>JADFMY010000007.1 GCA_022563685.1 Pseudomonadota bacterium
ATTCATCCATGAATTCTCAGAGGACGACAAACGAAAAATGTGATTTTCATTTGTCTCACAAAATCAATGCCTTAGCGGCATCGATTTTGGCAGCACATCCATGTACTGCGGGAAGGCCTGAATAAATTAGACCTTCCTTAGTTCATTAATTCAGGGAAACTCTGCCTTTTGCAGATTATCCCTGGGTAACGGGTATGATACCGATTATAATTATCGGCACTAGCGCTTCGATTAAACTCTTTGTTTCAGCGATACTGTCCAACAAAAACAAAGTTAGATTAAATAGCAATTGGTACCCGATTAACGCGTTCGTTTAACAACCCTGGTCATGATACAACTACTATTACAGCAGCATTATGCTTTGTTCATACTGATCATACTCGCACTGATCATATCTTTAACCTTCCACGAATACGGGCATGGTTTCGTCGCCAAACTCTACGGCGATAATACCGCTGAGCAGGCCGGGAGGCTCTCGCTCAATCCACTGGTGCATATCGATCCACTCGGCCTGTTGATGGTGATCCTGATCGGATTCGGCTATGCCAAGCCCGTTCCCACCAACCCCGCCAACTATACATCGCGCTGGGCCATACCGCTGGTTGCACTGGCAGGGCCCGCAATGAACCTGCTGGTTGCGATCTTTGCAATCAATCTGTATTTACTCGGGCTGAAGGCTGGCTGGGCTTTATTCGCTGGCCAGGGGCCGCAATTCTTTTTTACCTACCTGGCATTGATCAATTTGCTGCTGATGTTATTCAACCTGATACCCATTGGCCCTCTGGATGGCCACTACATACTGCCCTATTTACTGCCGCGCACCTGGGCACTGCGTTTTCATTATTACAATGGGCGCTACGGGGTTTATCTGCTGCTTGGCCTGGTCGTACTGAATTTTCTCGGCATACCTGTGTTCCAGAAAATCTGGGGTATTGGAGAATCTTTACTGCCTTTTATCGTCTTTATTTAACCGCCATCTGTAGGGTCGAATTTATTCGACCGTTAATTAACACGGTTGGTCGAATAAATACGACCCTACGTGAAATTCTATTGTTCGGCCACCCTTAACGGAATGCACGCGGCTTTACCAGCTCCACCGGGGTGATTACTGCGGTCTGATCCTTTTGGTGGCGTTTGCGCATTGGCAACAGGCTGGCGCTGGCGTCAGCATCAAAAACCCGTTTGACCAGAATCGAGTGCGATTCATGCACGCGTTGCAATTTACCAACCACGCAGAGATAGGGTTGCTGGTCCACCTGGCGGTGAAAACGCGTATAGATCTGCGGCGTAAACGCCAGGTTGAAAAAACCTTTTTCGTCTTCCAGGGTAATAAATACCATGCCTTTGGCCGAACCGGGGGATTGCTTGACCAGTACCATGCCAAACACGAATACATCGGTATCCGCTGCGAGTGAAATCAATGCGCTCGAATCGCTAAACCGGTGCAGCGCCGGCTTAAACGGCCACTGTTGTTGTTTGATCACCCTGACCGGATGATCCGCAAGGCTGGTCTTGAACGATTTGAAATCTTTCTGGATGCGCTCCAGCGCCGCTTCGGGTTTCCAGCCGAGCGCAGCCTCCTGGTCATCCATCATCGGCTTATAGGGCGCCGCCTCGGCCTTCCACAGCGCATCCGTGCGTGAGGAACCCAGTGCATTAAACACATCGGTGGCGGCCAGAGTGGTCAAATCATCACGCGGTAAGGGACAAGTTTGCACAAAATGTTCGAAGCTGTGCCAGCGTCCGAGCCGGGTTCGTACTTCGAGCATGGCTTCCACCGCGGCTTCCGGCAGACCTTTCACCAAGCGAAACCCGAGCCGAATGGCATAGTGCTTTCCGCCCCGTGGCCGTTCGAGGCCATGATCCCAGTGCGAATCATTCAGTGACAGGGGTAATATTTTAATGCCCTCGCGTTTGGCGCTCTGGATCAATGCGTGAGGTGAATAAAAACCCATCGGTTGCGAATTCAACACCGCGGTATAAAACGCAGCCGGGTAATGGCACTTGAGATAACAGGAGGCATAGGCAATCAGTGAAAATGACACCGCGTGCGACTCTGGAAATCCATATTCGGCAAAGCCTTTCATCTGCCCGAGTATCTGCTCGGCAAACTCGGGGCTGATACCGTTTTGCTGCATGCCGTGTTCGAGCTTATTCAATAATGGCAGTAGATCACGATCGAAATTCTTAACCCCCCAGGCGCCTATTTGCTTGCGTAATTCGTTGGCTTCACCGGGGGTGAAATTACCCACCGTGATCGCGATACGCATCGCCTGTTCCTGAAATATCGCAATGCCCAGCGTACGCGCGAGTATGGGTCGCAATCGCTCATCCGGGTAAGTGACGGGTTCGAGCCCCTCGCGCCGGGCCAGGTAAGGGTGTATCACCTTGCCCTGAATCGGGCCGGGACGAATGATCGCCACTTCGATCACCAGATCGTAAAAACAGGCTGGCTTCAGTCTTGGCAGCATCGACATTTGAGCACGGGACTCGATTTGAAAAGTACCAACCGTATCGGCTTTCTGGATCATTTGATAAGTCGGTTTATCGTCATCTGGAATGCCATGCAAACTGAGTGTCTGGTGGTAATAATGTTGCACATAGTCAAAACACTTGCGAATCGCGCTCAACATGCCAAAGCTCAATACATCGATTTTAAAAAACCCCAACGCCTCGATATCTTCCTTGCTCCATTGAATCACGCTGCGCCCTTCCATGCTTGCCGGTTCCTGCGCCAGCAGGCAATTAAGCGGCTTATCGGCGATCATGAAGCCCCCCGAATGTATCCCCAGGTGCCGGGGGAAGCCGCGCAGCTTCTCGCTCAATTGCATCCATAGTTTCCAGCTTATTGGCTCGCTATGCGGGTTTTGCTGCTGGTAATCGTTCTTTAAGGCTTTCACGATACTTTCCATACCCGCGCCTCGGAAGAAGCGGCTGCTGGAAATCTTCGAAACCTGGTTTAACAGCGCCTCGTCCGCGCCCAGCGCCTTACCCACTGCACGCAGGGCGCCCCTGGTGCGAAAAGTCACCACGTTGGCCACCATCGCCGCACGCTCACGGCCATAGCGCGCATAGATGTATTGAATCACTTCTTCGCGCCGCTCGTGTTCGAAGTCCACATCGATATCGGGCGGGTCACCGCGCTCCATGCTGATAAAACGCTCAAACAATAGATCAAACTGATCGGGATTGACCGAGGTGATACCCAGTACATAGCACACCGTTGAATTGGCAGCCGAGCCACGGCCCTGGCAGAGTATCTTCTGCTGCCTGGCCCAGTGCACAATATCCCATACCGTGAGAAAGTAATCGGCGAAATCGAGTTGTTCGATCAGGCCCAGTTCGTGCTCGATTGTCTCCAGCACCTGACGCGAAGGATGGTCGAAACGCGCCTGCACGCCCTCGTCTGTCAATTCGCGCAAGTAGCTTTGTGCATCATGACCCTGCGGGATCATTTCCTTCGGGTAGTGGTAGCCAAGTTGATCCAGATCGAACACACAGGATCGGTTTAATTCCGCCGACAGGGATAAAGCGCGCTGGTAGTCCGGAATACCAGAAAACAGCCGATGCAATTCAGACGGTGCGTGCAAACAGCGTTCGCCGTTGGGAAACAGGTGTTGTTTGCAGTCATCGAAAACCGCGTTATTACGAATCGCCTGCAATAAATCACTCATGCTCTTTTGCGCGCGCCGATGGAAAAACACGTCCTGGCTCAAGATGAATTCGAGTCCGTATTTTTTCGCCAGTTTCAGGCTCGGCTTAATCCAGCGATCCTCGGCCGGGTGCAGGTGACGACTGATAGCCAGATAATAATCACCCTGGAACAGGGCATGCAACTCGGCGTAGTGCTGTGGCCTGTTTTGGCAGCGTATATTGCCGCGCATCGGTTGAATCGCAAACAACCCGGTCACATCGCTGTCGAGTAAATGCGCCAGTGGAATATTGGCGTAATTCTTGCCATCGCGATGCGCTTCGCTCAGGAGCCGATTCAAATTGGTATAACCGGTCTGATCCCTGGCCACCAGCACCAGTGTATCCTGTAACAATAACGGTAGATCGTGGTCTCGCTGGAAATGAATTTCCGCCCCATAGTTCAGCTTTAAACCCTGGTGTTGCCCCTGCTTTTTAACCTGGGCTAATTCTCGATAGCAGCGCGCAAGCCCATAACCGCCATCAAAGTCGTTGATGCATAGTGAACCGTACCCAAGTTCATTAGCCCGTGTAATCAGATCGACTGGATGCGACGCCCCATGCAAAAAACTGAAGTTGGTTTTACACAACCATTCGTTGAATTCCGTAAAATAATTTTTTTTCTTATGCATAATTACAAAGAATCCGTAGGTTGGGCTGAGCCTGGGAAGCCCAACATGACTAATGCAAATCAATATGTTGGGGTTCGTCCCTCTCGGCAACTGCTCCTGCGTTGCTCTAATAAGTTACATCCATGTAACGAACCCCAACCTACTTGACTATCGAGGCGGTTACGCTTCCGAGAGGAGAAGGGGTTTAACAATATTCCCCTTGCTTGAACCACCTCCCATTGCCATCACGATATACCCAGCTCGCCCTGCCTTGCGCGTCCTTGAGTACATAGTAATCCCTGTTCTGACGCTCTGGGTCTTCGTGTATCCACCACCGGCTCGCACAGCGTTCGAGAAAAATCTCGGGCCTGATCGTCGGTGTTTCTATTTCAGTGGGCGATTGATAGTAAAAAAGAGGGCGATAAGTCGAACTGCTGGACCACTGGTAATGGTCGAATGGAGGCTCGGCGAGCGCACCGGGTGGCACGACACTGAATGACTGTTCCGGGTAAAAGCTGGCTTCGCAGCGGTAGGCTTCGATCGACACCGGCAGTTTGTTCTGTAACTCGCACAGATCCTGTCGCCTGACATCGGCCCCGGCATCGGTGAACAGATCCCACAGCATCGGCGGCAAGTGCATGCGTTCGCAGATCTCGACCCGCCAGCCGATAAACGGCATCGCCTCGGGCAGGTCGAGGTCTTTATCGCGTGCCTGTAATTTGCGCATCAAGTCGTCGTAAACATACCAGGCCTGGTACAGTGCAGTTTTAAATTCAGGTAACTCACGATGCAACGAGTAGGGGTGTCGAAACGATAATTCGACGCAAATCTTCTGGTCATTAAACAGGGTGATCCGCCAGAGTATGCGGTTGATGTGTTCGCTCTCATTGAACTTGAATTGCTCGCACAGGCGCTCGAAATCTTCACGTAACAGAGCTTCGATATAACACCATTGGTTCAGCGGATATTCCAGCTCACGGCTCACCGTCGGCCTTTGCGCCGGTGCCAGCGCGACCCAGGGGAAGTCCTGCAAATCGGATGTCGTATTAAAGGTCCAGCGCCAGATTTTGCCTGCCCAGGCATCGAATCGCCGCGTCATAGCCTGATGATCGGCCTGCTTTAATTCGAAAGGCCCGGCCAGACCGGTACGGCTGATGAAGCGCTTCAATTGCGCCTGCCTGGCCCGAAAAGCAACCGCGTTAAACCGCCTGGCCCTGCTCGTCTCCAGATGCGTGATCAGGGAATCCTGCGGTGCAAACCAGAATTCCCATTCGAGCAATTGATAAATATTGCGGTTCAGCAGGCTCTGCAAAAAATAAATACCCCGTACCTGCCGATGAATTTGAAAAGAAAGGTACACCAGGCATTGCCAGGGATGGTTCGCGAATACCGCTATATAGTCCGCACCATGGTGGTAGCGCATTATCGGGTCAAATAATTGTTCCAGATCGCAGGCGCATCGGTGCTTTTGCGCGAGCCAGAATTGCTCGCAGTCAGCAATTCTGCAGAGCAGAATACGCTCCGACCACTGCATCGCCGTCGGTGACAAGGCAAATGGATTGGCCACCGTTTGTTGCGAGTAGATCGCTACATAGGCCGGGAAATCGTCCGCCTCTCTCAACTGGCTGAGTTGTATAACCCGGGCGTTCGATGGGGGACCTGACTTACTCACAGTCCACATACACTTGTTGCGCGTGCATGGTCAACCTGCCGCTTGCATGCCCCTTGATGACCTGTAGCGAAAATTCGCCCTGCCCGCATTGCCAGGTATTGATACGCAGGCGGGCATAAGGATTGCCCTGTTTCGGGCTGAGAAAATAATGCCGAATCAAAAATATAATCTGCCGGTGCTTGCGCGCCTGCTGACTGACAAACGCGAGGTCGCCAGTAGAAAATTTCTTCGGGGAATCGATGATAATCCGCTTGAACGTATCCTCCAGAAACAGCGGCCTGAGTTCTTTCACCGGTTGCGCCGAGCGCATGAAAAATAAACGCTGCAGGTCAACGCCATGACTGATCCAGCTCGATGCAAAAATTCCCAGACCATGATGATGATATATCCAGACGCTGGCCGGTATTTGCTGTTTTAAGAATTGCAGTGGAATCAGGCGGCCGTTCAGGCCGGGGGGTATACCCCACTCGATCAGGTCACCCGGCTTGATTCCGGCAAAAAGGCGGTCAAGCGATTCGATACCCGAATGCAATAGCTGGCCCTGGTCCGAATTCACCGGGTTTAATAATCGTGCGGATACCAGGTGGTCGGAGAGGGATGTATCGCGAAATTGCACAGGGATTGACGCCATGATGGACCTTCCTTAAGTCTTGCGGACGACGCCGACCAGCTTGCCGATAATCTGCACACACCGGGCTGGCACCTCACGTGCCGCAAACTCGGGATTCGACGGTAATAACTGGCAACGATCCCCCACCATTTTGATGCGCTTCAGGGTGATTTCGTCGTCGATACGCACCGCGAGGATATCGCCCCTGTTGGCTTCCTGCTGCAACTTGATCATCGCGATATCGCCGTCGGTAATAGAGTCACCGGACATGCTCTCACCCACCACGCGCAGCGCCTGTATATCGCCCCCGCCAAAAAAATCATGATCGAGCGAAAATGACTCGCCAGATTCATCGAAAACCGGCAAGGGTGTACCCGCAGGGATGGTTGCGACCAGATTGAATTCGCTAGCCCGCGCCGATGTTTCGTGTGCCGATGGCTCGTGCGCCAGCATATAATCCGACACCCGCTGCGCTCGTTGCCTGATATAGCCTTTTTTTTCCAGCGCCTTGAGATGGAAGCGCGCGGTGGTATGTCTAAACCCAAACTGCTGGGCAATATCGCGCAGGGAAGGAAAAGGCAAACCCTCGCTCATGACTTGTCTCGTATAGTCATAAACCGCTTGCTGAATGGCTGTTAAGGTTTGCATAATGCGAGTGTAATATACAACACCGTTATATGCAACAGTGTTGTATATAATGATTTTGGAACGCATCAGCTTTGTCAAAGTCTAATGAGTCACCCCATATTGCCATGTCAGGAACCGGTCCCTTGTGGGTTATCTGCGATCGAGATAAGGGCCCAAACGTAGGACGGTTGAATGCCGATCGTGGGATAATTAATGCTGATGACTAAGGAACCTCTGATTTATTCTGGACGAAGTAGATTGGAGATCAAAATTCGTCCATTCAAGGCGTTAATCGCACGTAATAGCTAGCTATTGCGAAGATTAACAACGAAGAAGGGGCGGATTTTGGCTTCAAGATGCGAGTTTACGAATAGATCAGAGGTTCCCTAATAGGGATTGCGGGGGTTGGCCAGTTTGAACATACCGTCCACAATCGGGATCCCAGGAGAGAAAACCAATGTTGATCAAGTATGTAATGGCTGTGGTGATGAGTTTCGTTCTGGTATCCGCGGTAATGGCTGCGGGCTCCTCCAGCTCGTCCACTCAACCCAGGGCCGACAATTACGAAAACGGTGTAAAGGCGGTTAACTCCGCCAATTACAAAAAGGCGATAAAGCTGTTTAATAAGGTGGTTGCCGCCAAACCAACGAACGCCGACGCCTGGAACTACCTCGGCTTCAGCAACCGAAAACTGAAGAAGTTTGACCTGGCCCTGAGCGCCTATCAGAAGGCTTTGGCTATCGACCCGAACCATCGCGGCGCCAACGAATATCTGGGTGAGCTTTACCTGCAAACCGATAATCTGGAAAAAGCCAGGGAACGTCTCAAAAAACTCGACGATATCTGCTACTTCGGCTGCGACGAGTTCGATGACCTGAAGGCCGCCATCATAGCCTACGAGAACCAGTAAGCGCCTGCAGAACGGCCGCCTACGATGGGTTCATCCGTATTTGGCGGTTACGGCGCATCGATAGCCGCGTTTGCCGTATTCGGGCTGCTTCACTCGATCGGCGCTCAGGAGCCATTCAAGAACGCGCTGGCCCGCTGGACGAGTTCGTTTTTCGTCGATCACTTTTGGCGTCTGGTTTATTGCGGCCTCAGTTACTGGGCGCTCTACTATGGTGTCGCGGCCTTGCATTGGGCGCGGAACATCGAATACGACGTCTGGCTGATCGCCTATCCAGACTGGCTGTGGCAAATCATCATCGTCCTGCATTTAGGTTCCATCGCTTTTCTCTACGCCGCTTTTTTGCAGAGCGATTACCTGGAGTTTCTGGGCTTAAAGCAGGCATACCGGGGGTTACTGAAAATTCTCGGCAAGGCCCCGCCGCCGGATATCAAACTGTTCGGGACCCATCGTCTTGAGGTCAGGGGAGTATACGGCTGGGTGCGCCACCCGATGATGGTCGCCGGGCTGTTATTCTTGCTGACCAGCGGGCCCTCGCTGAACAATATCGTCTACATCGCCATGTATACCGCCTATATGCTGATCGGTGGATACTACGAGGAAAGACGCATGATCAAGATATTCGAAGATGATTATCGCCGTTACCAGCGCCGGGTGGGTGCTTTTTTCCCGCTTTTCTGGCGCGCCCACGAGATCTGAGAGACATCATGCTGGAAAAACTCGCCGAATACTTCTACGACCCTGTGGTGTTCTGGACTGCACCACTGGTGCTCGTTGCATTGGCAGTGGGCTGGCGCAGGGTGCGTGCCTGGAGACTACGACGCTTTTCTGGAATGCCTCCCAAATGACCCAGGAGATTCGTCTTAGACAGGAAGCGAGTGCCAGGGAGCCTCTGATCAAGTCATGGTTGATCGATCAGGCCCACTTTAAGCGGCTCGCGCGCACGATCCATATTGCCGCAAAGGGTAACACCAGGCCGATCACGATAGAGACCAGGATCAATTCACCCAGTTCACTATAGTCTGCTGCTATCTGTAATTCATCGGTCGCCACGTCACGCACTTCACGCGTCACGGTATAAATCTGGTTTAAATACTTGGTACCCAGTTGCGATAAAGATAAAGCCAGATTGGCGAACGAAGCCATCACCGCAAAATAGGTTGCCTTGAGATTGGCCGGTGCTGAATTCGCTATCCAGGCGAGCATCGGAATCATCGCGATCTGGCCGAGAGGTGATTCGAGCGCGGTATTTATTATCGCAATAAACCGTGCATCGACGACACCCCCGGTCATCGCCGAAGTCCATTCGTGCATACCATAAAACATACCGAGGAAAGGCAGAGCCAGCAGGGTTCCAGCTATGGTCAGCGCACCGATCACGTAGGCAATCGAATACTCGGCCATAAACCGCCGGAAAATAAACATACCCGCGAGCGTCAGTACACTCCCGATCAGGGAAAGTATGGAAAAGAACCACTGGTCAAATTTCAAATCGTCGATCATCCACCAGGTCACGCCCGGCCCCTGGGAGGGAATCGCGCGAAATACAAAAATTACGATCGCGGTGCCCACCAGGGTCTGGCGAGCTTCCGGCCTCAGTTCGCGGGTTAATTTCACAATCAAAAAGGCGATAATTGCAAACGAGCCGAGAAAGATCACTTCCTGGTTGTATGCATAGTCGCTAAAACCCATGCTCAGGGTGAATATGACGAACACCAGACTACCCCCGAGTATCCACCAGTTCGGGCTTATCTTTTCGATATTTTCGTGTAATTGACTTTCGATCTCGGCCCTGCTCAAGCCGGTGCCCAACATGCGACGGATATCGCGCCGTTTGATAAAGCTCGCGAGGATCACCCCGGAGACCGATATCAGCGGTATCACCAGCGCCATCAAATAGATATCCCGGTAAATCAGTGTTTTTTCTGTCTCTGGCAAATTTTCCGCACCGGCAAACAGGTACAGGTTGATCAGCGCAACCAACACTGAACCGCCGATAATTGCGACGCGCCCGAGCGTCTGCATCGTGGTATGCATTTGCTTCAATTGTGCGGGGCCGAGGGGCTCGCCGTTGTCGTCAAAGTACGGTACGGCCTCGACTGTCATACCGTCGGCGACAACATCCTGAACCACGTAGCCAATCGGCGCCAACAGCGTACTCAATACAAACCAGGCGCTGGCAGGCATGATTTCGGTCATCGCACCCCGGTCGGTCAACAACCCGACCATAATGAGCAGGCTGAGCGCAATCAGCGCTGCGCCCACATAAACCATAATTCCTTTCCATCGCCAGATCAGGTCGACCAGGTGGCCCAGCGGCATTTTCAATGCCCAGGGAATACTGGCCCAAAAACCCAGAGCGGCCAGAAATGCAGCCGAAAGCCCGAGATAATCCTTAACAAAAAAGGTGCCGACAATACCAGTAAGGCCAGATATTCCGGCGGCCATATACACCATTAAAGGCGGGAGATAGGACCAGCGCAACTCGCGCCCCAGGCTAAATATATTTTCGTCGAACCAACGATGTGTTCTGGTGAACATGCTCAGTTGTATTTAATCGGCTGTTATTGACTGCTTCGAATCATCCCACGCGTATCGCTAATTTGGCAAGCCATTGAGTATTATTACGCTACACTACTGGCATGCAGCCCGACCTGCCCAAAGATTATTACCTCGACAATGTCGTTATCCTGTACAGGATTGTGCTGATCTCGAAACTCTGGAACAATCATTAATACAGTTTTGGGAGCAACCAGATGCCGAACATTGAGATAATCGAAACCGATATCACCACCCTGGAGGTCGACGCCATCGTCAATGCGGCCAACACCAGCCTGCTCGGAGGAGGCGGTGTCGATGGCGCGATTCACCGCGCCGCGGGCCCAGAATTACTAGCTGAATGTACAGCATTAAACGGATGCGAAACCGGACAGGCTAAGATAACCGCAGCTTATCGATTACCGGCAAAACACGTGATTCACACGGTCGGCCCGATCTGGAGCGGAGGCGAGCACGACGAAGCCGAATTACTCGCTTCCTGTTATCGTCGAAGCATTGATTTGGCCGAACAGTATCAGCTTAACAGCATCGCCTTCCCTGCGATTTCCTGTGGCGCCTATGGTTATCCAATTGATCAAGCCTGCGAGATTGCCATCCGTATCAGCATGCAAAGCCTTCATGATTGTGAATATCTCAACACCGTTATTTTTGCGTGCTTCGGCGCGGAAATCGAACAGGCGTTGAAAAAGGAACTGGGGAAGCATAGTCTTTAGCTGTGATTGCAATTCGGGGGTCTGGTGTTTAATTTATGATAGGACGAAATCTAGTAACCGACGAGTTCCTGTAGGTTTAATTTCCAGAACAACCTTACCCATGCTCAATGAAACCAGAAACCTTCTTTCGAACCGCAGGGTTTAAACTTGCTGTCATTTCCAGCCTTTGGCGCAAGATTTTTGTTTCGATCAGGTTTCGGTCAATCAAGGCCCGGCAAAACTCTCTATCCTTAGGCCTGCCCGCGATAGCCTTCGAAATCCAGAGATCATGCGGTTCCAGGCAATGCGCCGTCACGCCATTGGTGCCTGGGGTCAGATATGGGATCAGGCGCCCTCTCCAGCCATCAGGCAGGGTCGCGGTTTGAGGCGTAACACCCTGGGCATAATAGCCAAAGGTGTCCTGAAAAATCGAAAGTTCACCAATAGAGCCGTCGATCAGGTCTGCTTTGCTTCCATCCGCATCGTTAAGACTGGAAATATCCACCTCAATGGAGCGCTCGGCTTCATCAAGCTTAAAGTCGATCGAAGCGTGGATCGCCTGGCTACCGATAACCAATACCTCGCTGTCACCTAGTATCGAGCCAGCCGCACGGATTGTATGTTCGAACTGCGCCTTGTTCAAAGTTCATACTCCTTTCGAAACTGTCGCAATATCCGAGCCCGTTGTTTCGGGCTGAGCACGCCAGAAAATGGTGAAACTTGCCGCATTTCACGCGCCTCTGGAAATGGATCCAGAATTTTAGAAACCAGGTTTTCAAGTGGTAATGTCAGCCAGTCTTTCCATTGATTGAATAGCATTTGGGCGCCAGGATGCATTTTGGCCAGCTTTTCCGCATTTCGTACAGCCCGACTCAATATGGGGGCAGGGTCTTTCCTGAGGATTTCCACTATAGCGCAATGAAATGCAAGGCTTCGCTTATCTTCTCTTGTCATCTGCGGCCAGTAGGTCACCATCATCTCTAAATTTTGGGATCGAGCGAGATTTGCGACTGTCCGAAGTGTTGGCGATTTTGCACCTGTCTCATAGGCAGCTATCGTTGATTGCGAAGTTCCCCCCGATTCGGCGAGCTCCCGTTGGGTGATGCCAGCCTGGCGTCGTAGATTCCGCACAATGTTCATCTGAATAATGATATTCGATCGGATATATTAGTCAAGTATCATATTGACCCGTTGGCTTATCTCCGCCTTTAGCCCATTTTCGAGGTCACACTATCGATCTTGTCCTGCATACTCTGCTCGCGGTCGATACGTGTTCCGAGCCGGATCGTGGTGCCGATTCGAGGCGCGCCCATACCGTGGATCACTTCGTGGCATTTCTTGATCGCCGCCATGACTTCGTCCCAGTCCCCTTCTACGTTGGTTCCATAAGCATGCAACTGATGACTGAGCCCCGCCGCCGCAAATATCTTTTCGCACTCGACAATATATTTGGACACGGAAACACCGACACCCATCGGCACTACGCAAACATCGGCCAGTACTTTCACAGCAATTCTCCCCATGAGTGTGTTTGTAAGGGTCAGTATATCGCGCAATGACTAATTTTGGGGAGTCCTGTTGATATCATCATTCCTTCTCCCGGGACAGATTCCCGCTTTCGCGGGAATGACGAGCCTTTCGTTAATCATGCCGCCGAGTCTGTAGGTTGGGGTGAGGGACGAACCCCAACGTATTGATTTGGATTAGTCATGTTGGGCTTCCCAGGCTCAGCCCAACCTAAGGGTTACCAACGCAACATAAATTCAATAGATTCCGACTCGTTGGCCGGAATGACGAGTTAATTTTACGGACCGGCGAGGGGGAGTTTAATCGTAACCGGTTAATTCCATATAACCCTTGCCGACCGATTGGCCATCGGCATCTTCAACCAGTACCACGCCTTCCCAGTAAGGAAAGCTGGTGCCCATCCACTGCTGGTCGTACAGGGGTTTTATGCGCAGTTTGCGCTTTAGCGCTGGTAATTCGATATCCCATTCCAGCGGCAGTTCGACAGAGCGTTGCTCGTCGATTCGAACACTTCGCACCGAGCGTTCGATCAGGACGATATCAGCACTGCTTAAGTGGCGACTCCGGCCCAGCGTATCGATCCAGCTACCGCTTAGCCAGTGATTACCGTCATCGTGTCGAAGCCGATACAGCATCAGCCTGTTTCCATCGTCCAGGTGCAGCGAAAACCAGTCCCAGCCGCTTTGGTTTTGTGCCAGTGGCTGCGAACTCCATTCACGATCCAGCCAGGCCGAACCTGACAGCTCGATGGTTTCACCCTCGTAAATAACAACGGCGTTCACCTTGATGTTCGGTTGGCTATAGTAATAACTCGCCTGTCCTTGCGCCGATTTCTGACTATAGCCGCGGTCACCGTGCAATACCCAGTCACTCGAGCTCTCAAGCCTCATCTCCACCCGCGTATTATCCAGGCTAAACACGAGTCGCGACGGGAACATCGATGCGCCCGACGAACGCCATTGCCAGTCATCCAGCCAGGCGTTGAAAATCCCGTCGATTTCAATTTCGCTAACCCCGGCCTGTCCAATCCCTCCCCTGGCAAAGCGTTGTTCGTAGTAGTGCTTCACAGGCGTGGTAATCGCCGCATGCGCCATCCACAGCTGGTTGGCGTCCCAGCCTTCGGTATCGGCGACCGGACTCAGAGCCTGGCGGAACAAAGTCCACTGCATACCCCAATCGCGGCCTTTATCGTCGATCATATTAGCGGTGAGATACCACCATTCGATGCGAAATTCGGGATGTGCGGCATGATCGCGCGGGAATTCCAAAACCCTGTCGCGGGTTACTGCTGCATAGCCCAGCCCCTGGTCGCGCAAAATCTGGAATGCATCCTGCGCCAAACCTGCGCCCCCCGATACCAGCAGCAGTACTGCCATTAGACTCATTCGAATCCTGTGTGTCATGCCAGATCGCCTAGCTTGGCTAACGCCTCGGGCAAGCGGCGGCGCAATTGCCACATGATCAGCATCAGGGTAAAACCCACCACCAGTAGCACCAGCAGCCCCAGACGCCATGCTGGGCCCATCTCCCACAGCATCGGCATACTCCAGCCAAAACTGACAATGTTGAGTTTATGAATCAGCAACCAGCTCAACAAAGCCCCCAGCGGTATCGCCAGCAGCCAGGTGATACCGACAAAAATCAGCAACGGACAGGCAATTACCAGCAACTGTTCGCGCCGGCTGACGCCGAGCGCGCGCCATTGGGCAAACTGTGGCAGGCGCTCCTGCAATATGGCCAATAACGAGGCGAGCAATGCGATTCCAGCGACGATCAGGGTCAGCGCATTCATGGCCGCGGTGATCGCAAAGGTCCGGTCAAAAATATTCACCGACAGCTTGCGAATCTCGGCCTGAGAAATCCAGTCACCGGGTTGTGCGCCGGCCGCGCGTAAACTCGTCTCGGCCATTTCCAGTGAGCTAATATCACCGTCTGAATCAGGCTTCAACCACAAGGCTACCCCACGCGAATAGGCGTGTTTCCAGTGCGCCGACATTTCTTCGTATGACAGGTAAAACTGAAAGTAAGGATTGCCATAATCGTAAAAGAACCCCACCACGCGGTAATCGCGGGCGCCTTCATCGGCCTGTAATTGCACGGTTTCGCCGAGAATCAGCCCGCCGAGGTAATGTGCCTGCTCGTTCGCGAGTACCGCGCCGGGCTGGGTTCGCCACATTTCGAGTGCATCGTCGGGTCGCTCTCCGAGCCATTGTGCGAGCGGAAAATTCAGGCTATCAGGTGCGCGTGTATCGACACCACGCAGCAGGGTAGGTCGGTCGCGCCAACGGGTTGTCACCCCTATGCGTGCGTGACTATCGCGCAGCCAGGCTCGCGAGCTGCCGGGTTCAAACAGTACTGCTCGATCGATGCGCGCGGCCTGAAAGTAGATATCGGCACTTTGGCGGACTTCCAGCCACCCTACAAAGGCGCTGCGAAAACTGTCGATCAGGGTACCGACACCCAGGTTCGCGGTCAGCGCCAGTAACAACGCCATCATCGCACTGCGTAAAGTCGGTAATTGCGACCATCCATCGCTCACCAGCCAACGGCCGATGATATGATCGTCACCCAACAATCGATTACCCAGCATTAACCCCAGGGCCAATAAGCCTGGTAATGTCCAGGCCGCGGCAAACAACACCAGGCCCTGTAACACGAAACCACCGACCGCGCTATCCAGTTGCGGGTACAGGACCGCCGCGATGAGCGAAAGTATGATGGCGCCTTTCAGCAGGTTTTTTCGTGCCTTGCGCTCGGATTCCAGGCCCGAGACTGGTGAATACGCGGCCAGCACCTCTTGTTTCAACTGCCGGTAGAGTGGCCAGGCCAGCGCCCACAGCAAGCCCACCAGGGTAATCGCCCAGGCCTTGAACACGGTATCAAGGCTCAGCGAGAGCAGCGCGTCCACACTCGCACCGTACAAACTGTGAAGGCTGGCGCTTAGTCCCGGTATCAACCATTGTCCCAGGGTCAAACCCGTTGCCAGGCCAGACACCGCACCAATCAGGCTCCAGATCAGGGTTTCGGCCACAATCGCACTCACCAGTATCGATATACTGACTCCCATCAGGCGAAGGTTCAGAAAGGTCTCGCGCCGATACCACAACGAAAAACGCACCGCGTTAAAAACGATAAAAAGGCCTACCGCAAACGATAACAAACTCATCGCGCTCAGGTGCGTATGCAGGCTCTCGGTCAATTCGGAAAGGTCCAGGTGCTGCTGGTTTTCGACCAGTTCGAGTTCATCGGGTAGTAATTTTCTGAGTTCAGTCACGCGTGCAGGCGTAATTTCACCCACCGCGAGGTAGCTAAAACGTTCGGTATTGAGTAATTCGAAGGCGGCGCCTATATCCATCAGCACCTGACGCCCCTGCTGAACCCGGCTTTGAATCAGCGCAGGAGGCAGTTTCCGGCCATCGCGCAAAACCAGGCTATCCCCCGCCTGGAGTTCGAGTTCCCGGGCCATGGATTCTGGCACCCAGGCCCGGTAAGGCGCCTGTATGAAATCCAGCCATTCGCTCGCGCCTTCGGCGCCTGTGTCGATTTCTCCCTGACCCAGGATATCGCTCGGTAAGGCAAATAAATCGGTCGCGATGATGCTCACCGGAACACCCTGTGAGGTACTCACCTGCCCTTCGACCAGAGGAAATACCTGTCGAAAGCCAGCGCGGCGTAACTCTATGTAGCGCGCCTGCGTAATACCCCTTTGTGATTTACTGCGAATCCAGTAACTGGCCTGCGCCCCGAGCAACGAGGTCGCCTGCGCGTAACTATTTTCAGCATGCTGATTAACAATCTGTACCGCAGACCAAAGACCGACGCCAGCGGTTAAGCCCAGTAACAAAAACAGGGTTTGCCAGGGGTGGCGCCAGTAATGACTCAACAGTGCCTTGAGTACCCAGTAATGGCTAGTCTGCATCGACCGCGCCAAGTATACCGTCGTGCAAACCTACCGAGCGATCCATGTAAGCGGCCATATCGCGGCTGTGGGTCACCATCAGCAGGGCGCTACCGGCGCTATTTACCAGCTCGCAAAATAAGGCCATCACCGCCAGGCTCGACTTTTCGTCGAGGTTACCGGTAGGTTCGTCCGCCAGCACCAGGGCAGGTCGATGCAATAGAGAACGAGCTATTGCCACGCGCTGTTGCTCACCGCGTGACAACTGGTGCGGGTATTTTTTGAGCTGTGACGCCAGCCCCAGCCGCTCGATCAACAGACTTTCAAACCCCGCGTCGAATTTCTGGCACAGGGCTGCCTGAAACCGAATATTGTCGGCAATGTTCAGGGTCGAGATTAAATGGAATTGCTGGAATACCAGGCTTACCCGAAAGCGCCGCATTTGCGCCAGTGCCGAATCGTTCATGGCGCCAAGGCTCTGTCCGGAAACTTCGATTTCGCCACTGTCAGGCCGGTCGAGACCCGCGATCAAATGCAACAGCGTACTCTTGCCGCTACCGCTTTCACCGAGCAATGCCACCGACGTTCCGGCATCCAGGTGAAAATTGAGACCGTTTAATACCTGTACCGAACCTTCGGGCTGGACAAAAGACTTGCTCAGATTTCGAATTGATAGCATTCAATGATCCTAGCGACAATGGTGTCTACAGGCAATCCCTGCATTATTCCACATGTCACCAGGTTCGGTTCATTTCCACCCTCCAGGGGCTGGCATTCCAGGCAAAGCGTAGCGGCGACCCGGAATCTATCGAAGCCGAAGGGGTATTAGGCGTAACAGTTTAAAAGATTCCGGCTCTAGCGGCCGGAATGACGGGACAATCATTAGAAAAGGACTCGTTATTCCGTATATGGAATGACGTCATTGAAGTCGATTTAGTTGCCACTAAACCGCTATAATGCGCACCTTGTTTTCCCTCCGAGACACTGTTTATGGCTCTTATTTGCGAAATCAGGGATTTGCAGAAACTGGCACGTGCACGCGTGCCGCGCATGTTTTATCAGTATGCTGATTCAGGGTCCTGGACCGAAACCACCTACCGTGAAAACGAAACCGATTTTGCCAAAATAAAATTGCGCCAGCGCGTCGCGGTGGATATTACCGATCGCTCGGTGAAGACCGATATGATCGGTCAGCCGGTGGCCATGCCGGTGGCACTCGCTCCTGTCGGTCTCGCTGGCATGATGCACGCGGATGGCGAAATCAAAGCGGCCCGGGCTGCGGAAAAATTCGGCGTGCCCTTTACGCTTTCAACCATGAGCATTTGCTCGATCGAGGATGTGGCGGAACATACCAGTAAGCCGTTCTGGTTCCAGTTATATGTCATGCGCGACAGGGATTTTATTAACCGCTTGATCGACCGTGCCAAAGATGCAGGATGCAGCGCCCTGATGTTAACGCTGGATCTGCAAATCCTGGGGCAGCGCCACAATGATATCCGCAATGGCTTGAGTGCCCCACCGAAGTTTTCTCTCGATAGCGCATTACAGGTAATCAGCCGTCCGCGCTGGTGTCTCAAGATGCTGGGCACCCGGCGCCACAGCTTCGGCAATATCGTCGGGCATGCCAAGGGGGTTGGTAACCTGTCATCCCTGTCGTCCTGGACTGCCGAGCAGTTTGACCCTAAATTATCCTGGAGCGATATCGACTGGATCAGGGAACGCTGGGGCGGCAAGTTGATTCTAAAGGGAATACTCGACCCGGAAGACGCAATAATGGCAAGCAAAACCGGCGCCGACGCGATCATCGTTTCGAATCATGGTGGCCGCCAGCTCGACGGAGCGCCTTCATCCATTTCCGCACTGCCGGCAATAGTCGACGCGGTGGGAGAGGATATCGAAGTTCATTTCGACGGGGGAATCCGCTCTGGTCAGGATATTTTAAAGGCTATATGTCTCGGCGCAAAAAGCACCTATATCGGGCGTCCATATATTTACGGCCTGGGTGCGAAAGGTGAAGCGGGGGTGACCGAGGCGCTCAATATCCTGCATCAGGAGCTCGATACGACTATGGCGCTCTGTGGAGAAAGGCTATTGACTAACCTGGGGCACCACAATTTGCTGGATCCGCCGAAATAAGGTGGGTCAAATTCCAAATAGTGCTTACTTAAGGCTACAGATCCGGCAGTAAGAGCTGAATCGGATGGAAAATTCCAGTCCAGTAGGTTGGGGTTCGTTACATGGATGTAACTTATTAGAGCACCAACAGTAGGCGCTTTTAGGCGACGCAGGAGCAGTTGCCGAGAGGAACGAACCCCAACATAATTAATTTGGATTAGTCATGTTGGGCTTCGCAAGCTCAGCCCAACCTATGGTTTATAGATTCCGGCTCGGAGGCTGGAATGACGAAATTAAGGTGTTTAGGCTTAAGTAATCGCTATTCGGCTCAGGACTTATTTTCTTCGCGTTCGCGCAATTCGATGCGTCGGACTTTTCCGGTGGTAGTCATCGGCAACTCCTTGATGAATTCGATCTCTCGCGGATACTCGTGCGCCGAGAGCCTTTCGCGAACTACCTGTTGAATTTCTTTGCCCAGGTTTTCATCCGGCTCGTAGCCCGTGCTCAGGACGATATAAGCTTTGACGATTTGACCACGCAACTCGTCGGGTTTTCCGATCACCGCAGCCTGCGACACCGCTGGATGTTTGAGCAATGAATCTTCTACTTCACCCGGTCCGATGCGATATCCAGCGCTGGAAATCACATCATCTTTACGCCCGACGAACCATAGAAATCCATCTTCGTCCCGGTATCCTACATCGCCGGTGCGAAACCAGTTGCCACTGAACTTCGCCCTGGTAGCCTCTGCGTTATTCCAGTATCCAATAAACCGTACCGGATCGTCACCCCATGCGGCCAGTTCTCCCTGCTCTCCCGTAGCCACTACCTGACCCTCGTCATCAATTATATCAACGTGGTGACCCGGATAGGGTTTACCCATCGAACCCGGCTTCGGCTCCATGATGGCGGAGCAATTCCCGACCAGATAATTGAATTCAGTCTGGCCCCACATTTCGTTAATAGTAATTCCGAATGCGTCCCGCCCCCAGTGAATCAACTCCGCACCGACCTGCTCACCGGCACTCATCACCGCGCGCAACTTTATTTGGTAGCGCTCCCTGATATTCGGAATCGAACGCAGCATTCTTAATGCGGTGGGCGGAATGAATGCATTGGTGACTGCATACTTACCCATGAGCTGGCTCACGCGTTCAGGGTCAAAGCCGCCACCTTCGTAAGCGAGCACAGGCATGCCGTAATTGAGGCTCGGCAACAGGGCATCCCACAGGCCCCCGGTCCAGGCCCAGTCTGCCGGTGTCCAGAACACGTCCCCCTGTTTTGGAAAGAAATTCTGCGACATTTCAAAACCGGTAAAATTACCGATCACCGCACGGTGCGCCACGAGCGCCCCTTTCGGTGGTCCCGTGGTTCCCGAGGTATAGATTAAACACGCAGGGTCGTCAGCACCGGTATCGACAATTTGCAGGCAATCAGAAGATCGCTCCAGTAACTGCCAGAATTCACTCGATTTTTCACCGATGTTACAACCGATCAGTTTCTGCAGAGCGGGCAGCTCGGGCATTAAGTCACGCAAGGTATCGTATTTACTCGCGTCCGTTATTGCGACTCGGGCAGAACTATCGCGCAGGCGATATTCGAGCGCTTCGGGGCCAAACAACACTGCAAGCGGTAAAGCCACAGCACCCAACTTATAAATCGCGAGGTGCGCGATGACAGTCTCGATACGTTGCGATAGCACTATTGCGACGCGATCACCGCGTAAAACTCCAGATCCCTTCAGCGAATTAGCAAACCGATCCGACCAGGTTTTCAATTGTGCAAAGGTATAGCTTGCAGTCACCCCTTGTGCATTTTCGTAATAAATTGCAATTCGCCCCGGGTCCGACTGGTGGCGTTCGCAAACCTGATGTGCGATATTCAAACGATTTGGAATCGACCATCGGAAACCAGATCGAATGACATCAAAATCGGTCATAGCAGGGTCGATGAGACGCACTTTAGCTCCGTTTATTTTATTATTCACCTATCATAACGCATCGCTATACGAAGAATATATCGGTCTTCGACAGGCGAGTTTTATCGACAGTCCGGCGGATTTAATGTACAAATTCCACTGTATGCCGTAAGCCTCTGATTAGAGTGTAAATTCTAACTATTTCTCATTTTAGACTAGAGGGCCGCTAATGGTGTAAACTCCAGGTATTGTGTACTTTATTTGTTACCTGAATATAGCGCTGGACCGTATCCACAGCGAACAGGAGAAATGGCGATGGGCACCAAAAACAAGGTTGGCCTAACAGGTCGTCTTCACTCTAGTAGGTTAGCATCATGAACAGAATAGACGAGTGGACACAGTTTATTTCGAAGTGTCTGAAATCGGAAACCGAGCTACTCGGTATACAGGCCAAACATGATATTTACGAGGACGCCGCAAGGGCAACATTTATTCGCGTAGTGCTCGAACAATTTTTACCCGGCAGCTTTGCCGTCGGTTCGGGGCGGGTGATCGATGCATCGGGCAACAGTTCCAACGAGCTGGATATCGTTATCTACCGGCGTGATTTTCCCCAACTGAATCTACCCGGCAGCGCCAATGTGTTCCTTTACGAAAGTGTATTGGCAACCATCGAAGTCAAAACAAAATTGATGCGAAAAACATTTTTCGATGCCATGGATAACTGCGCCTCAATGGGCGAGCTTAATCCAGCGGTTAACCCTGTCGCGTTACGCAAACTCGCCTTAAGAAATAAACTGGTTCTGGATGAAAATAATGAATATGTGCACGAAGACCCGCTGAGAACAGCACGGTTTAACCTGATCGGGCGACCACCATCTTTTGTTTATGCCTTTAGCGGATATCAAACGAGTCTAAAACAACTCAAGGAAAACATCGATTTGTGGATAGACCATCGGCGTAAAAAAGATCTGAACTACGAAATGAAATCTTTCCCTTCAATGATTGCTACCCAGGGATGTTTTGCCTGGCGAAACGCAGCGCCTTTTGCGATCAAGAAGAATTTTATGCTCGGCCTGGGCAATGACAGCACGCCAGTGCGCCTGATCATATTACAATTAATGAATGCACTGAATCGACGCCTGCGCGGCACGAATGACAATTCCGGGATGAATCTTAATCTCGACGCCTACATCAGTCATATAGATCCGCCCAAATTCACCTCCAGCTGTGGCAAGGTGATCAACCCACGTGCAACTACATCAACCATAACACCGACAGTAAAAGAAAGAGTTTCGGCACCCGTGGAAAAGAAAACCGATCCGGTCCCGGTAGAAAAGATAGCTATTCCCGACCCGGTAGATAAGAAAACCGATCCGGTCCCGGTAGAAATGAAAGCCGATCCGGACCCGGTAGAAAAGATAGCTATTCCCGACCCGGTAGAAAAGAAGACTGTTTCGCAACCGGCAGCTGAGAAAGCCGACCCGACTCCAGCAGAAATGGAACTGGTTCCCATAACAGCAGAGAAAACAACCGAGGATCCTTCCAAATTAGAGACCTACGCAGTTTTCAAACCTCCACCAGCACCCGAAAAGGAGCCCGTTCAGACGGCAGCCCTGGAGACTAAAGCAACATCTGGTTCAGACCCGGCACCTGGAGAAAATGCGACTGGCGGATCTGCATTTATTGAACCGGAAACGGCTCAACCAGAATTTATTAAAACGGAAATCATTGAACCAGAATCCGAATCGGGAATAGATCTCAAGACAAAGCCGGACTCGGATGAGGACCCCTTTGAGTCTACTATTGTAATGCCTTCGGTTGACGCTCAAAAAATCTTAAAACCAGCAGTTGAATCGAAACCCGAACCTGAGCTAGACGACATACCTGAGCTCGAAATGAATTCATTTTCAAAAACGATTCGAATGCCTACTCACGAACTGGAAAAAATTTCATCACCAAAAAAAGCGACTGAATCGGAACCGACGAAGAATTCGAAGCCCCCGGCAGTAAATGGTCAGGGGCATGTGCCCGAGCCGGACCCTGACCCTTATAGTCGGACCATTCCACAATAAGTTGTACGCCCCGGTCGATAGCCTTGACCGGAGTCAGCACCGGCTAGCAGGAATTGTGGTGCTTCAGCAATATTTGCTGAAAGTTTCGCAATTTCACTGCATGATTGGTAAAAATCCAGGTTATCCCTCGATTTAATTCCCGGTAAAAACAATGGCGCGAGCGCACAAAGCCAGTGCCGGTTTTCTGGTCGACATCCCCGTGTTGTCGAACCAGTTTATTGTTAACCAACAGATATTGCCCACTAATTCCCGCGTAATTTTCACGCATGGCCAGGTCACTCAATTCCCTGATATTAAATTTAGCGACCGGTAGCAAGGCATTTTTTGGAACAAAATTCACCAAACTGAAGATATCCGGATTCAATGCCAGCAGATGAAAATCCTTTGAGGGCGTCAGCGGCGAAAACAGTTTCTGCAGACAATCCCGTTGGTGTTGGGGATTGGGAAATAATTCTTCCTTGATCTCCGCCATCAGGTGTATTTTCCCTCCGTACCTTTCAATCACCTGCGTCAGGGTCGGAATTCGCGGAACTCGCGATTGCAGTTCGGCCAGTGAAACCTGGCTGAGGGTCAAACGCTCGCCGAACACGCGTTCGCAGTCGGGATCGTGGATGATCACCGGCTGCAGGTCTGCGGTCCAGCGGATATCGAATTCGATACCCCAGATGCCATGCTGCAATACCCGATCAAATGCCGCAAGCGTGTTTTCTTTTATGCCCTCTCCGCCGTGCTCCCCCCGGTGCGAAACAATTTTACAATTCTTCACGGTTTCCAGATCCGGCTCTGCCTGCGGTAGCACCGCATAAATACCATCGATCATTAGCTGTAGATGGTTTTCGATGTGATCTTTAAGACTCATGTGGGCATGATTAACGCGATTATTTTTTATAAGGGTCAGTGTCGTTTGCTTACTATGACTTTCGAAATTCAAGAGACACATCATCGTTAAAGCTGTCAAGCGCCTCGACTACCTCTTCCAGTACCGGGCCACAGTCCTGTTCGATCTTCATCGAGAAAATATCATCCGCTCGTGTGACGCCACGGTTAATCGCGACGATTGGTATCTCGTTTTCATGAGCACGGCGTGCAAATCGGTAACCCGAGTAAACCATCAGCGAGGAACCGGCAATCAGCATCGCATCGGCCCTGTCCAGCGCATCAAAACAGGCCTCCACCCGCTGCGATGGAACACTTTCGCCGTAAAAAACCACATCCGGTTTCAAAATCCCGCCGCAACGCTCGCACTGTGGAATTTCAATTTGGGAAAAATCAATCGCCTCCAGTTGCGCTTCGCCATCAGGGGCGGGAATCGAGGTAATATTCTCGAGTACCGGATTATTGCGCATCAGGTAATGCTGGACCTTCTCCCGCGTGACCCTGGCCGAGCAATCGAGACAGACCACCTGGTCAAGCGTCCCATGCAAAGCGACCACCCGACGGCTGCCTGCCCGCTGGTGTAGTTGATCAACGTTCTGAGTGATTAATAGCGACACCTTACCCAGTGTTTCGAGACGCGCCAGAGCGGCATGCGCTTTATTGGGAGTGGCTGCCTTAAATCGCTCTCGCCCAAGCGCTGAACGGGCCCAGTAACGACGTCTCGAAGTTTGACTACTGATAAAGTCCTGATATTCCATCGGCCGGCTATGCTTCCAGGCACCGTTTTCATCGCGATAGTCAGGAAGCCCGGACGCAGTACTCACCCCGGCGCCCGTCAGCACCACCACCTGATTATGGTTTTTAAATAAATCGAATAGTGTGGAAAACATGGGTTGCCAAATAAAGTTTCACCAGCCTTTACGTTTCATGCGAATAAGCTAGCAAACTAGCACAAGAAAATCACGCATTTAAATACGGCAAGTGTAAGCAGCGACTGGCTTCGAATCGAGGATAAATCAGGTCGAGTTACGCTCACGAATTGACTGATGATACAAATAGTCGGATCTGGCACCAGGATTCCTGGAATTCCAGCCTAATTGGCGCTATTACCAAAAAAGTGGTCGCAATTCGTCTGCTTATTGAACCCGGGTATTATTTATCCTCTACTCGCCACTCATCTGCAATCAAGTTGTATCTTAGGCACCAAAATAATCTCTTAGCTATTTTAGGAACCCAAAAAACAGTGTTTAATACATCCATCAATACCTGCATTGAGGCCAGCACACGATGCCACTCGAAGAATTAAATTTTCCAGCGGGTAGCCATTTGCTGGCTGGCTGGCAGGCAAAAGATGCGCAGGCAATTGAACGTCTAAAGGATATTTTTGATGCCACTATAAAGGGGCGTTACGACGAAGTTTTCAAGTGGCCAGCCCCGCAACATGCGGTCCATATCTCGGGTCCCGTAGATCTGATGACGCTAACGATGATGCATCAGCTATATGGTCTGACATCTGCAGAATTTTACAAGGAGGACCCCGAGCGTTATGTGCGTACAACGTTAATGGTTCTCAGGTTACTGGGTATGCCCAAGCTTTATCTGAGTTGGCCGGTTTATGGATTTACCGCGGAAGCCCTGGGCCAGGCCATGATATATTCGGATCAATATTCCCCCGGCACTGACCCGGAAAAAACATTAGTCGATTCCGACAACTGGCAAGATGTCGCAGCACCCGATATGAACACGGGCATCCCCAGGCTGCTCGATGAGACTTTAGCCTGTTATCAGGGTTTAACGGGGTTTAACCCCGTATTACATTTATCGGCACCCTATAGCCTTGCGGCAGATATTTATGGGCAGGAACCACTCATCACTGCCCTGACTTGTGAGCCCGAATTTGTTAATAGATTCCTTGATCACCTGGCGGACACCGTCCTCAAACCCTGGATGGATCATTTTTTCAACCAGTTCCCCGACGGCTGGGTTGAACTCTCCGATGCTTCAGGATCGCCTTTTTTTATTGGTCCGGGAAACTGTAAAAATATAGCTATCCGGTCAATTCAACGGCTTGTCGATGGAAACCCCTGGGGGAAACGTGTCTATATTGCCAACTACCGTGGCGACTATGTGACCCAGGCTAACAAGCGAGAGTCTCCTTCAACGAGGCGCCGGAGTCCTGCCAAAAGTGCCTCCGAACAGGTGGATCTGGCTGAATTATTTGAAATAAAAAATAGCGTGTGCCGTGATTTTGTGATTCGTCTCGCCGATGATCGAATACCTGTGTCCTTTTACGTGGAGCAAGCGATTAAATGCAATATTCCACTGTTTTTAGGCATCGGTGCTACCCAGATCGACCGCAACAGCATTGCTGATCTGGAGATTGCAAAACAGGATATCAAGGCAATTTCCAGTGAGTATGTAGAAGCGATTAAAACGGTTGCCAGATCCATCGCGAACAACGGTTATGACATAAGGGTGCCTCCCTGGCCAGGCACGGTTTATTTTGAAGACATCAGCTCTGAGTCCAGCTTTGACTTAATCGAAATTATCGTGGATACCTCACTCAAGCAAGGTACTCTGTAAGTTTGAACTAGTGCATTTCCTGCTCCCACTACCAGCTACCTGGTAGCTATCTCCGGTATCGCCGAGAACGGGTATGAGTATTGATCCGGGCTCGCGTAGTCAGCATTAGTGTCGAAGCTGTGGTATATACACCCATAAGCGAGAAAAATATCATTAATCCAGCCATCAGCGGTTAAAATCCCAGGATCAGCAGCCAGTAAGCCGCGGCTAGCGTGCAAAGCAACGTCAGCCCGTAGCAAAACAATTTGGCTACCATGCCCGCGTGAACGCCAAAGTCGTGCAACAGGTGGAAAATGCGCAGCGCCGCGTGCCACAGGAACAGCACGATGACGGCAAATACGATGATCTTGCCCAGCCAGTGTTGCGCGAATCCCAGCATGCGCTGATACTGCATCAGGTCCTGCGATACCAGGATTGCCAGGGGCACCCCGATCCCCGTGACGAAAACGAGTGCCGCGCCGATCAGTGCCGAAAGCATGCCGCCAGCGCCGAACAATGACCAGAAAATTGGATCGTGGGAGCGTTTCATGGCTTCAACCCGGAAAGAATGACCAGAACCAGCAGGTTCAGCACTACCGACACCGCCACTCCTGCCCAGGTAATGGCTGACTGGGGCACTTTCGCACCGCGCAAATAGAACGTCGGCAGGGTCTTGGGCATAATCTTGAACCAGCTCCACGAGTGGTAGATAAAGACCAGCAGTATCAGGACGTGCAAGCCCACGGACAACGGGCTCTTCAATGCGTCCAGCCAACCGTTATAGGCTGCTTCACCCTGGCTGAGGCGAAACAGTCCGACCAGCAGTATCAATGCATAGATGGCGACCAGGACCGAGGTCGCTTCCATCACCAGGTAGCGAATAAAATAGGGATCTCTTTTCCACCATCTGTCCATCGACCGGATGTAAGGTCGCCGCTTGTCTGTTGACTCGTTCATTTTACCGCTCCCCGGGGGCTGATAAACCTGAGGAAATAATCGATAGCGCTAGTTATCTTGTTTTGATTAATCGCGTTAGCCGGATCGACGTCCTTGGGACAGACCTCGGAGCAGTAAGCCACCGCGCTGCACCCCCATATACCCTCATCCGAGTGCCCCAACTCCATACGTTCGGCTCGACCGCCATCCCGGGAATCGGCGTTGTAGCGATGCATTATCGCCAGAATTCCCGGCCCGGTGAATTTTGAATCCAGCCCGTACTGTGGGCAGGCCGAGTAACAGAGCATACAGTTGATACAGGTGCTGAACTGCCTGAACTTCTCCAGCTGCGCCGGTGACTGCAAATATTCTCCCTGCTCAAGTTCGCGCGCTTCTTTTGGAATGATATAGGGCTTGATGCTTTCCAGTTTGTTGATGAAATCCTCTATTACCACCACCAGATCGCGTTCGATCGGGAAGTGCTCAAGCGGCCCCACGCGCACCTTGTCCGGGTAGTAATGGCGCAGGAACGTCCTACAACCCAGCTTGGGCACGCCGTTGATCATCACGCCGCAACTGCCGCAGATCGCCATCCGGCATGACCATCTGAAACTGAGCGAGCTATCCAGATCGTCCTTGATGAACTGCAGCCCCTGTAGCACCGACCAGTCATCGGTAAAGGGAACGGAATACGCCTGATAGAAGGGTTCCCGGTCCTGTTCGGGCCGATAGCGCAGGACTTCCACTCCGATTGTTTTTATGCTGTTAGCCATTACCCGCTGCTTCCTTCTTTCTTTGCTCATCCGCCGCCACACCTGCCGCACCGTAGGCTCGTGGCCCGGGCCTGGACCTGGTGATGATCACGTCCTGGTATTCAATGCGCGGCGGCCCCTCGCCCGTGTAATAAGCGAGCGTATGCTTGAGGTAATTGACGTCGTCGCGCTGCTCATAGCCATCTAAGCGCTGGTGGGCCCCGCGCGATTCCTTGCGATTCAATGCCGAGTGAGCGACCACCTCGGCGACATCCAGCAGGTAACCGACTTCAAGGGCTCCCAGCCAGTCGCTGTTCCAGACACTCGACTTGTCCTCAATGTTCAGGTTCTTGTAACGTTCCCTGAGTTCAGCGAGCTTGTCACAGGTCGCCTGCATTTCCGTGGCGCTGCGGTAGATGCCACAGCCGTTCTCCATGCTCCTGCCCATCTCTCTGCGTAGAACCGAGTGCTTTTCCTTGCCACTGGTCTTCGTAACCAGAGCCAGAGCCCTGTCTTCCGCAGCCCTGGCCTGTTTCTCCAACACTGTCGGATTGTCGTTTTGCACCGATCTGACGAATTTCGCTGCCTCGACCCCCGCGAGCTTGCCGAACACGATAATGTCGACCAACGAATTGGAGCCTAGTCGGTTGGCCCCATGGATGCCGTTGCTTGCACACTCGCCTGCAGCGTACAGGCCCGACAGGGGCGTTTCGGTCATGAGGTTGGCGTAGACGCCGCCCATGGTGTAATGGATGCCGGGCCGAACCGGTATGCACTCACGCGCCGGATCGATTCCCATGTACACTTCAGCCATCTCGTAGATCAAAGGTAAGCGCTCGCGTAACTTCTTCTCGCCGAGATGACGCAGATCCAGATGCACAACTTCTCCATGCGGCGTACTGATGGTCCGGCCCTTCCTTTCTTCGTGCCAGATGGCCTGGCTAAGACGATCGCGCGGGCCAAGCTCCATGAACTTGTTGCGCGGTTTGTCTTCCGCAGGCCCCAGGCCATAATCCTGCAAAAAGCGATAGCCGTCTTTGTTGAGGAGGAATCCACCTTCGCCGCGACAGGCTTCTGTAAACAGCAGCCCGGTTCCCGGCATGCAGGTCGGGTGATACTGCATGAACTCCATGTCGCGAAGCGGCGCCCCGTGTCGATAGGCCATCGCCATACCGTCACCCGTGACGATGCCGCCATTGGTATTCTCGCGAAATACCCTACCGGCCCCGCCGGTGCCGAGAATTACGGCCCTGGCCTGTATGAATGTGAACTTACCGGTCGCAACCTCTATCGCCACTACGCCCTGGCAGCGGCCATCCTCGACAATGAGGTCGATGCAGAAGTATTCGTCGAAGCGTTTGATCGAGGGATACTTCATCGAGGTCTGGAACAGGGTATGCAGCATGTGGAATCCACTCGTGTCGGCGGCAAACCAGGTGCGCTCGACCTTCATGCCACCAAAGGCGCGCACGTTGATGTGCCCGTCCGGCTTGCGGCTCCATGGACACCCCCAGTGTTCCAACTGGACCAGGTTTTCGGTGCAGTGGGCGACGAAATACTCGACCACATCCTGGTCGCACAGCCAGTCACCGCCGCTTACCGTGTCGTCGAAGTGATATTCCAGGCTGTCGTCGTCGCGTACGACGCCGGCGGCACCGCCTTCTGCAGCCACTGTATGGCTGCGCATCGGATAAACCTTCGAAATCATCGCCACTTTCAGGGAAGGGTCGGTTTCGGCAACAGCGATCGCCGCCCGCAGCCCCGTTCCACCAGCACCCACAATCACTACGTCAGCCTTGAATACTTCCACAAATTGCCTCTATTTAAGCGGCCTCGCCAAACCACACGATTCGCGTCGTCGGGCCCGAGGCCGAGATGTTTTAAAGAATGACACCAGGACGAGCTGGACAGCTTGACATAGATCAAAGGGGGCCGGGCATTTTAAGTCAATACCATCAATTTCAGTGGCTAATTCGTTAACATCGTTATCGGGGATTTGATTTTACATTGCTGAAGTATTGGTGTATATCTGAGGCAATCCTTTTGGATTGAATAGTCAAAGTGTCTATAATCGTCTCAGGATATTAGCGCTTGCTGTTATCCAGCCGATACGCATTAAAATAGGGGGTAATTTATGACTAGTAACGAGCGCGCGATCCAGTTTTCTTTGAGAGAGGATAATCGGGAGCAGCAATTCAGTCAGATTTGGGTGGAAGAGTTGGATGATGTCTTTGCTGATGTCGCCCGTTACTACGACCGCGCCAATCATGTGGCCAGCCTTGGTCTCTGGAACTGGTTACGCAACCGCTTTATTTCCAGCATAAACGTGCAAAGTGGGGAGATGGTGCTGGATGTATGCGCCGGCACCAACGCCATTGGAATCGCTCTCCTGAATAAGCAGCCGGACCTGCATATCTATGCTATGGACCGAAGCAAAGCCATGCAGGCGGTAGGACAAGAATCGGCACGCAAGCTAGGTATGCATATCGACAGCACCATCGGCGATGTCCATGTCCTGCCCTTTCCCGACAACCATTTCGACCTGGTCACCCTGCAGTACGCCTCGCGGCATTTGCGCATCATGGATGTCTGCCAGGAAATTAAACGGGTGCTGAAACCGGGTGGGCACTTCTATCACTGCGATATGCTGCGCCCGGCCAGCAAAGTAGTAGAGACCTGCTATTATGCTTACCTGCGTTTTTGTCTGAACTTTACCGGACTGATATTTCGAAGCTCGGCCTCGGCCAATGGCTGCAAGGAATATTTTATCAATGCGCTACGCATGTTTTATTCTGCGGACGAGTTATCAACCATGTTTCGTGAAGTAGGATTCGACGAGGTTTCAAGCCAGACCCTGTTAGGCGGCATGATTGGCTATCACACGGCAATGAAGCCTCACGATACCCAGGAGACCTCTGATCAAGTCACCGGGCAGCTGAGGTAACCGGTCCGAAACCAGATTTTATTTGCCTGGTTTGCGCGCAGCATAGGCTGAGTAGCCTGGAGCTGCGCGTCGATTCAGGTTTTCTACAAATTCTTCGGCGTGCTCGGTCACCGATTGCAGCGTACCGGGGCGTTTTCCCATAATCTTTGAAGGGCCTCGGCTAATCACATAGTGATACCACTCACCTTCGAGCATGCCATCGGGCGCGCCTGCCTTCTCGATGCTGATTACACGGAACCTTCGGTCATTGGAATCATCAGTAGGTTGGTTATTCATATTAGTCAGCAGCCTCTATTAACTTACGCGGCAACGCGTGTGGTACGGTAGTTATCTTGATATCTGGCATTTTTTTTGTGATGCCTGCGTCGTGAGTTACCCTGTTTTATGGCGCGCCCCTGTTGAATGGGTTCCGCTTTAATCGTCGGGTCGGGTTGGTAGCCATCGATGATCTTTTGCGGGATGTCATATTTAATCAGGTTTACGATATCCTTGAGCATTTTCATTTCGTCGACGCATACCAGTGATATCGCTTCACCCTCATGCCCCGCGCGCCCGGTACGGCCGATACGGTGTATATAGTCTTCCGCGACATTGGGTAACTCATAGTTGACGACGTGAGGAAGCTGGTTGATGTCAAGCCCGCGCGCGGCAATATCGGTCGCGACGAGTACGCGTACTTTACCTGCCTTGAAATCGGCCAGTGCTTTAGTGCGTGCACCCTGGCTCTTGTTGCCATGTATCGCGACTGCGGTTATGCCATCGGTATTCAGTTGCTCGGCCAGGCGGTTAGCGCCGTGTTTGGTGCGGTTAAAGACCAGCACCTGTTTCCAGTTGTTGGAACCTATTAAATGCGAAAGCAGTTCACGTTTGCGTTTTTTATCGACGGGATGAACTAGCTGTTGTATCGCTTCCGCCGTGGTCTTGCAGTGTGCTACTTCTACCAGGGCGGGAGCTTTGAGCAGGCCCTTGGCGAGTTTTTTTATTCCATCCGCAAAGGTCGCGGAAAATAACAGTGTTTGCTTTTGCCTGGGGACCAGGGCAAGTATCTTGCGTATGTCGTGAATAAAACCCATGTCGAGCATACGGTCTGCTTCATCGAGGATTAACAGCTCAACCCTGGAAAGATCAACCGATCTCTGGCCCACATGATCGAGCAACCGTCCCGGTGTGGCGATTAAAATATCGACACCGCGAATGAGCTTCTGCTTTTGTGGATTAATACTGACTCCGCCGAAGACCACGGTAGATTTTAAAGGCAAATATTTTCCGTAAGTTTCCACACTTTCGGCAACCTGAGCAGCGAGCTCCCGGGTAGGGGTTATCACCAGCGCGCGAACCGTACGACGGCCCGGTTCGGTTTTTCTGGTCGATGCTAATCGCTGTAGTAACGGCAGGGTAAAACCCGCGGTTTTGCCGGTACCTGTTTGCGCAGCGCCCATGAGATCTCGGCCTTCGAGAATCAGGGGAATGGCCTGCTTTTGTATCGGCGTAGGAACGCTATAACCGTTTTCGGAAACGGCGCGGACTAATTCGGTCATGAGACCGAGAGATTTAAATGACATGTATCGTTGTTCTCTAGCAATCAACCCGCCCAATTACAGTAAATTCTTTGCTTGGGACGGTCAGGGGAGATTATATGCGTATCTGTTGCGGAAAAATCGGGAAGGATTACCGGGTTAAGAGCGGTGCAGACCGATCAGCACCAAAATTTTGCGGCGCAGTATACACGAAAATAAACACAAAAGGTGATTTATATCGATACCGGGCCTGACTACTAGTCGGGCCTGGAATTAATATTTCAGGCCCGGCTAATTAGCCTACCGGGTAACAGGGAATTCGCAGGATTCAGATGGCCATGAGAATACTGCCAGTTTCTGAGTCAATCGGTCGGCACGAAGGATAGATAAGTACTAAGGAACCTCTGAATAATTCATCCGTGAATTCTCAGAGGACGACAAACGAAAAGTGTGATTTTCGTTTGTCTCACAAAATCAATGCCTTAGCGGCACTGATTTTGGCAGCACATCCATGTACTGCTGGAAGATCTGAATAAATCAGACCTTCCTAAGCCCTTGTATCATGGTCACCGAATTTCCAGGGCAATTATTGCAAGATGGGCGTAAAGTAAATGCTATGGACGAAAATAGTGACAAGCTGGCGACCACACAAATCGCTACCGCTGCGCTGGAGCACCTGACCGGTCCGGCGCGCGGTACCGCGTCCTGGCTGACTGGAGTCGCGGTGGACGTTTCCCTGGGCGAAGGTAAAAGGATTCGCATTGTCGAACCCGATACCGAGCTGCCGCAAGATATAATCATCGCGCGACTACATCGCTCCGCCGACAGCTATGAGATCGAGGCCCGCAACGACTATCCGCTCTGGATAAACGGCAACCATGTCGTCGCCAAACAACTCGAGCAATGTGACCTGATTGAATTTGGCGACGCCGGGCCGCTTTGTCGTTACCGACTTTACCAGCAAGGGAGTCGGATTCGAAAGTCCCTGGGCGATATAATCAGCGATTGTATAGACTATACACGCGTCAGTCGTAAACCCAGGGCTGAACGCCTGCGCCGCGCGTTTCGTGACATTTTTCGGGACTTCGCATTCGAAACCACACTATTGTTTCGGCTCACTGTTATTGCGGCCATCGTCGCCCTTTTCGTGACCGTCTTCTACCAGAACCTTGCCAATGTTCGCCTGCAGCAACAGGCGGAAAGCAGCGCGCTGCAAATGGAAAGTTTCGCTCGCACGCTTGCCAGGACGAACCTGGAAGCGTTGCGCCTGTCCGATCTCAATACCTTGCGACAGGAACTCGACCACTCGTTGACCGATGCGGCCGAGAGACTGGATCTACTGGAGAGACGTTCCGCAGCGAGTACGCGGGTTATCGCCGAAGCCACTCGCTCGGTTGTATTCCTCCAGGGAGTTTACGGTTTCAGGGACACAACATCAGAGCGCATGCTGCGTCACAGCGTTGATAATGAAGGACAGCCGCTCTTTAGCTATCGCGGCGAGCCCTTACTCACCCTCGAGGGCGACGGAGAAGTCGCCAGGCGGCAGTTTACCGGAACTGCTTTTGTGGTGGGCTCCAACAGAGCACTGCTGACAAATCGACACGTTGCCAGACCGTGGGAAGATGACACCACCGCTGAAATACTATTCGAGCAAGGTATGGAGCCAGTGTGGATCAAGTTTGTAGGTTATTTGCCGTATGTTGAAACATCCTTCCCGGTTCGGTTGCTCAAAGCCAGCGATGAATCGGATCTTGCTATCCTGCTGTTTGACAATGTCATCGACAATCTGCCCTACCTTAGCCTCAGCGATATACCGCTCAAGCCCGGCGACGAGGTTATCGTGATGGGTTATCCGACCGGTTTGAGATCGATGCTGGCACAGACCGGCGATACCTTTTTAGCCGAGCTTCAGGAAGATGAAAATCTGGATTTTTGGGCCGTGGCCGAACGGTTGTCGAAGTCGGAGTTTATCCGTCCGCTTGCCAGTCGCGGCATAGTCGGGCAACTCACAACTTCCACTGTGGTCTACGATGCGGACACCACTCACGGTGGCAGTGGTGGCCCGGTTCTCGATATCAACGGCGATGTTGTGGCAGTCAACACCGCCATCATACCGGAGTATGGTGGTTCCAATTTTGGTGTGCCGGTAGAGTTCGCAAGGCGTTTGCTGGCGGCGGCCGATTTACTCTAATCGATCAGGCATGGGCTGGGCCGCAGATGCCAATCGCTTTCGACTCATTATCGGTCCAGGCCAACGCCTCTGAAGCGTGAGTGAACAGTGAAGAAAGCACCAATATCGAGAAAGGGCCTCGGGGGCATCCAGGCACCCGGTGCCGAAGCTAGACAGTCGCTAATCGTCTGGGAAGTCTCCTCGCTGGCATAGTCGGCGATGGCTGCGCCAAAGGCAGTCCCGCGACTGACGCCGGAACCATTATAACCGCCTGCAAGATAAATATTATCGCGCTGCCGGCCGAAAAAATTGGTGTTGTTGCGGGTGATACCTTCGACACCAGACCAGGAATACTCGAAGGGCACCTGTGCTAATTGTGGAAACCGTTTATCGAATGCTACTCGGTGGATAGCCTGACGATGGGCCAATTTTTTATCCGACAGCAAGGTTGAGCTATGATATTCCGCCGTGTTGCGAATGCACAATCGATGATCCCTGGTCAAGCGCAGGGTCGCTCCGCCACCGTGGAGAGAAATAACGCCCCATTCTGTTTCACTGCCGAGGCTGGCAAGTTCCTGTTTGCTTAAAACCCGGGTGAAACTACCCGATAAGGTGCTGCCAATGATATAAGGCCGCAGGAAGCCGAGTGTGGATGCCTCATAATTCATGGTTAGAATGAGCTTGTCCGTCTTTACCTCGCCCGTTGCAAGGTGAAGGGTCAAGGGTTTCCCATCCTCGATCTTAAGTGCCGGGCTTTGCTCATAGAGCCTGACGTTAGCGGGTAAAGTATCGGCGAGTCCGCGCACCAGGGCGGCCGGTTGTAACAGGGCTCCATCCGTGACATGGATGCCGACCTGATAAAGACTGGTGCCCAGTCGATCATGTAAAGCAGTTTTATCAAGCGGCCTGTGGTCGATCTCCAGGGTTTCGAGGTAGTGTAAGAAGTGGTGATACTCTTTGATTGCCAGGCGGTCAGCGGCAGTATGGTAAATGCCTTCCTCGCACCATTGACAGTCGATAGCCTGCTCGGAAACTTGCGCGCTTAATAGATCCAGGCCTGCCCGGTTGATCCGATTGACCCGGCGGTAGTTTTCGATCTGGTCTGGAACAACCCCGCCCGGGAACTGGCTGGTGACGACAGCAAAGCCGGAATTGCGCCCAGAAGCACCCTGCGCGACGAGCCGCGCGTCCAGCAATAATATTTCCTGATCGGGATGAAGCTCGCCCAATCGGCGGGCGCAGGCCAATCCTGTAAACCCCGCCCCAACCACTACCCAGGGCACCCGGTGGGTTCCGCTCAAAGATTGGCGGGCCTGACGTTCAGGCAGAAGCTCCGCCCAACCATGGGGATCTGTGGGGAATTTTTTGCTAGCTGATATCATGGATAAAGCTCGTACCATAAGATAAGGATCGATGGGGTCAGTCTCGATTGAAAACCGTATGACATCATCAAGAATGGCTCCTTTGTGCGGGTTTTCGGCAATATTTCAACACCATCTTACTCTATAGCAAGTGCAGTGATGGGCTTGGCAAAAAAGATGAACCTCGGGTAAGTTTGTCCACTATTTATCTCCGAGTAGAAATGACTGATCTATTTGTTCGGTAATCTCACAATGAAATTGGATAAAATAGACGACAATTGCTCACGGGCAATCCGTAAATTATCATCATTGAGCGCTTTACCGCAGGAAAAGCCGAATCAAAAATCATTTTAATTCGACCAAACTCTTCGATGGCTTCTAAATTCTTTTCTTGGTAAGCCAAAATAACTGCTAGATTATTGCGTAATATTGAATCATTTGAATCTGCCTGCAATCCTGCACGTACGCACATCTCCGCGTAGTTATGGTCATTTGTTAGACTTATTCCAATATATGATCCTATCCGAGCCGGACGACTCGAAAATGGTTCATCGAATAACCATTTCAAACACTCATCGCTTGCTTGATCCCATTTACCTTGCTCTCGCATTGCTGAAGGCCCTCTCTGTCAGGATAGTTGTCGCGTGAAATATTTTGTATAACTTAAGAGAAGGCGCATGACGAGATGAGAAATGAAACGCCATCGAGGAATCAGTCGTCGAATCTCATCTTCGGCAAAGGCAGTCACACAGCTACTTCGCGTCGAATTCTACGCTCGGCTATTTTTGTTAGTACTTCCAACCGGGATGAGAATCTCCGAACTCCAAACATCGGTCCGCTTCCAGCAAGGTTCCTTGGGTAACCTCTCCTATCTGGGTCTGGGTTGGTTAGATATCGAACAATAATACATTTGAGGGCTTCAAATCTTGATGCGCTATATTATTAAAATGTAGAGCTTCAAGACTAAGAGCAGTTTGATGCAGGACATTGAGGTTTAATGCTGTGTCTAAAGTTTTCCCAAACCCCGCATGCTCACGAAGATCACGTTTAGCATCCTCAAACATCAAATAGAAGACTGAACTTGGGTACCCAGAAAGTTGGAAAGAACCGTATCCAATAACCTTGACTATTCGGCGCATTTTCTTGCTCAAACATTTATCAAGCAGGTCCCGTTCGTAATTAAATATTGCCAAACGTCGTTGCAGATCATGTAGTTGATTCGTTGGTTCAAGAGATTTATTCGGTGTAGGGTCCAGTATCTTTACAAACGCACGCTCCCCATTCGGGTTTCGTGCCCAGTAGGCAAAGCAGTGACAAGCACCAGTGGCCCCAGGAATTCGAGGTCGCGGCTCCTCGATAATCCATCCGTCAGAAAGCTCCTATCCGATTAATGCAGTATGTAGTTCGTTATTTTTCATACGCTCACTGGATATAACTGTGGGAGCCATCTCTCGACTACATCTAACGGGAAACCTAAACGAACCGGGGCGCGTGGTCCTTGAGAAACAAGCAACCCTTTGATAAGCAAAATAGATAATATTTCTCGAGCCCTGCGTTCCTGATATCCCGTTATCTCTGCCGCTCTCCCTCGCTCCAATTCTCCGACTATAAATGCCTCTCTTAACAACGACATTGAACGAGCTGGTAATCGATTAGCCGAAACTTCATCATCAACATAAAGTTTCATGCGACGTAAAAGCTCACCAGGTTGCAATAGACTTTCCATGAATTCAACTTGATCAATAGCAGTGCGTAAAAAAAACGCACAGAACTTTTCAAGACAACTCGCAGATAATGCACCTCGTCCATCGTAGTCACCTTGGCGAGGCGCATCAGCCTCCATCAAGGTCGCCTTATAGTCAGTTGAGTTACGCGCAAGTCCACGGGATACAGACCAGATGCTACACCCCACTTCACTACGTATAAGCATCGCGTGAGCCATTAGTCTTGCCACTCGACCATTGCCATCAAAAAAAGGATGTATCCACAAAAAACGGTGATGCGATGCTGCTATTGCAATAATAGCCTGTGATTTAGACAATCGATCAAAGTCATAGGCTTCTTCAAACCTCATAAGAAATCCAGATAAATTGATTGCAGGAGGCGGCACGTGGTGCCCTATTTCTACCTCCCCATTTCGGAGCTTCCCTGGAATAATTTCAATCTTCTTTCCCGTATTTGGATTTTCCACCCATAGCATATCTTCAGGCAATTTTTCACAAAACTCACGATGTAACCATTGAATATATTTAGTAGTGGTTGGCGGATCTGCTGGGTCATTCCCATTATCTATTAGACGCTGCACTTCAATATGTGCTCGTGCTTCGAGCTGCAGGCTCCGCTTACTGGCATCCTCTGAATAATCGTCTTCTAGTGCAGCATCAATGTCTCGCGGATGAGTGTTGTGCCCTTCAATTAGATTTGAATAATAACAATTCATCGATCTTACGAGATCACCAATGCTTTTGCGTACGCTTGGTTGAATCTGCCCGGCGAGGCGGTTGGCTTTGGCAACAAGATCAATAGCCAAATCATCTAATTCAGTAGCCTCAGTACAAGGCATCATGGGTTCCATCGCTGATATATTCATAGTGCCGTATATTGTGCCGGATTACGTGCCGGATCACAATCTATATTAATCAATAGGTTATATAGGATATGTTCATATTATTTAAACTAATAATGCCGGTTTAATTGCCTGATAGATAGATAAACGAATTAAGCCCTACTAGCTCTTTAATCATCAGTTTTGTCTATTAAAATTCATGGGGGAGAGTTGATAGCAACAATTGCAGTATGCATACACTATATGAGTAAACACAGTTAGCATTCATCCTGTTAAAAATGGTGCCCAGGGGCTGAATCGAACCACCGGTACGAGGATTTTCAGATTGACGCCTAACTTATTCAGAACTACAACAACAAAAGGTTCATTCCTGGCCGATTTCGAAGTATTCTTTATGACTATGGACGCTAAACAAGTTTCGTCCCCATTCGAAGCCCCTGTCCTTAGCGAGGATCAGAAGCAGTTCTATCGGGACAATGGCTACCTGGTCCTGGAACGCATTATTCCCGGCACCTGGTTGGACCGGCTACGCGCGGCGGCAGAAAAAATCACTGCGGACACGGGCCAACTAGTGGCCTCGACACGAAAAGTTGCACTCAGGCCCGGGCATAGCGCAGAGTCTCCGAATCCTTCCTGGGTATGGAATCCGGACGAGGACTCTGACGATTTATGGGCGTTTCTCTCTGATTCGGTCCTTCCCGACGTGGTAGCGGATTTAATCGGTCCGGATGTGCGGTTCAATTACAGCTTCCTCTTCTTCCGCCGTGAGGACGGCGTCTACGAAGACGATGGCTGCGGAGCCTGGCACCAGGACTATGCGTACTTTCCTCAGACCAATTGTGATGGACTTTATGCCGGAATTCACCTGGAAGACGCAACCCCCGGGCGTTCGCATACGCTGCTAGTTCCAGGAAGCCATCACGGGCCACTGTTCGAGCACATGAACACTGATGGCCGGTTTACCGGGCGTATTGGAAAGAGCGACTTCGATCGAATCGCTCTCGACAAAGCGATTGGGCTCACACCACCTGCCGGCTCTATTGAGCTCTTTGATTTCCGTGTCGTCCATAACGACGATGCGGGAGCTGCCGAAGATGGTCCGCCGAGTTTTCAGGCGCTCTACACGGCTGCCGACGCCTTTCCCTATCGCAGTTTCAACCTCGGTTCGGCCAACCACGGGACAATTGTCCGAGGACGGCCGCCGCGGCGCGCTCGTCATGACCCGCAAGGGTGTCCGATACCCCGTGACCTGGTCGAAATTGAACGCTGGTTATCGGGCGGATTCGAAGTCGGCTCCTAATCGATGTGGCAAGCCTCACCAGCTTAGCCTTCAAGAGTTCAGACGACATAGAAATTACCCGGGTCACCCAATTGCTTTATTCATTCGGCAATTGTCTTGTCAGTACCAAATTTACCGTTGCATTCCGTACGCACGATGCCTGGGAAGCGATCCTGACGCGGATTTACAGGTGCTGGATATCTGGAAATATAACTTTTTTACTTCTATACTTTGATATAGACCGAGCATCGCTTTTGGCTATTTCCGTTTTGCTGGCATGAAGATTCGGGAGTTGATGCCACAGGGTCTCTTCAGCTCGAAATTGAAGAGACATATTTGCACCACGATCTCTAGTGGGCAATTCGACACTTACCCGCAGGAAGATGAATACTTGAAAATGAACAAGATAACAACGAAAAGGCAATTTTTAGGTTGGATAGCTGCCCTTGGTGGAGCTTATGGACTGGGTCTGGCAACCCCGAGTTTGATAACATATATTGAAGGCGCTCCATTGCGCGAGGCCGTGAATTCGGTGCTGTCTGCCAATGCAGTTCCAACCGGCCTTGATATTGGTAAACCGGTTGCGAAACTGATAGAAGCCGGGGCTATAGACCCGGTGAAGGTTATGGAGGTTTACAAAAGTCGCGGCCCTGTCCCCGAATGGGTGGCGAATGTGTTAGATGGAAAGCCGCAGGAACTAATCCTCTCGCTCGAAAACGCCGCCTTCAATCTTAATTTTTTATGGCCTCTTGGGCTGGCAACAAGGGCCTCATTTAACGATAAAAGTCCGCTCAGAGGCAAAGACCTTCCCAATTTTGCCAGCACTGGCGGTTGGACTCTTGGTGTGAAAAATAATGGTGCGGCATATTTCAACCAGGTAGATACCCTTGCCCTGTCACCCGAACAGGCGGTTCTTGTTTATCGCCTGGCAGCAAACATATTTCGCCCGTGCTGTGGGAACTCGGCCTTTTTTCAAGACTGCAATCACGGTTCGGCGATGCTTGGGCTTTTGGAACTGGCGGCATCTAACGGGTACACATCGGAAGATATTTTAAATTTGGCCAAAGTCGCTAACGGATTATGGTACCCAGAGAAATATATTGAGACAGCGCTGTTCTTTGACAGTTTGAAAGGGATTTCGTGGGAAAATATACCTGCCGATTTACTTTTGTCTGCAGAGTATTCCTCGATTGGTGGGTGGAATAAAAATGTTCGTGCCGTACTCGCAGATCAAAAAACATTCTTGCGCCGCCAACAAGCCGTGAGCGGTGGTAGAGGTTGCGGCATTTAGATTCCATTCTCCTTTGCTGGCCTGACAGGATCCATTCCAGGTAATTTGCGCGAAGACTGGATCTGCCACATAAACAATTTCGCTGCTCGCATTGGGCGCCTCGCGCCGCAAAAAATCGAGGAGCAAGTCATGCGGATGACCGACGTCGGACAGGTCAAAATTTTTACGGCTGGCCTTTGGATAGCAATTGACTATACAAAAATGATGCTTCGCTGTTGTCACGGGCGAATGCGTCATTTGGGTACTCGCTGTGGAAAATCGGTAATGAGGCCCGCTACGCCAACTTCTATGAGGCTAGCGATCATCTTATCATCGTTGACTGTAAAAGGGTTAAGCTTGAGTCCCAGGTCGACCTGCCTCTTAAGCTGATCAACCGAAAGACGGGTATAGCGTGGATTAAAGGTATCGAAAAATGGGTCGGTGAAGTCCATCGGATCTTCAGGAAAGAGTCCCAGGATAGCCTGGACTTCAAAATCTGGCCTGCGCTGTTTTAGTGTTTTCAACCATGAAAACCGGGCAGATGAAAACAGCAGGTGATCCGGTCCAATGCTAACCTCGTCGGCCAGGTTGAGAACGGCATCGACCAGGTCGAAATCATTTTTAGGTAAGGGTTGTGCCTTTAACTCAAGGTTGAGAAACCAGTCCAGCACAAGCGTGAGTTCAAAGGCCTCCCGCAGCGTTGGCACTTTCTCACCGGCATATCGTGCCAGCTCCTGGCGACCGACAGCACCTGCAGCGACCTGCCCAAACGGGTCATCGTGCTCGAACCATGAGCCAGCGTCGAGTGATCGGATTTCAGCCAGACTGTAAGTGGAAAACGCTGCGGGGACGCGTTCGGGAAAGATATCGGAGACGTTTGTCGTTCGTATCATTGCATCGTCATGCATCAGCACCAGTTGGTCATCAGCTGTGACCGCAACATCCGTCTCCCACAAATCAGCACCGAGCCTGTGTGCTTTTCGGGCTGCAGCCAGAGTATTTTCAGGAGCGAGGCTTCTTGCCCCCCTGTGAGCAATGACAGTCACCATGTTGAAAAATTAATCTTTCCATCCACGTTATAGTACCCGGGAGAGTACTTTAATCAGACAGAACAGTTTCGACAAATATTTTTTCGTGTAGAGTCTTGTGTGCCGGACGAAATTCAAAGGGGCAGGATAAATCAACCCAACTCAAAAAATCTGACACAATTAAACCAGAATTACACATTTTCTAGATTTCGGTTTTACGAAAGAGGCGTAACTTTTTGATTAAAATGGTGCCCAGGGGCGGAATCGAACCACCGACACGAGGATTTTCAGTTTTTAAGTTATCTCTTCTAATTTATTCTATTTTCTTCTTAGGCGTTATTTTTATTGGTTATTTAATTTCTCAATACGAATATCCAATTCTTATGATTTCTGGCCAATTCTTAATTTTTATTTGCATGATTACACCAGAATTACACCAGGGCGCATTATTAACGACTATGGACCTTCATTAAATTCTCTTCTGCTTCTACGACTCAAACCTCGCTTAAAATTGCTGTGGCATAGGCAGCAATATCGGCTGCACTCATACCTAACTGACGCGCTGTATTTTGCCAGCCGTGCAAAGCGGTGGTCACTTCGCCAATAATCATTTCGGCCTGCTCATCTTTCAAGGCAAAATAATTAGCTGCTCGGCGCGCTTGGTCAAGATCGGCATCAGGCCCTTCCTCTGAAATCCACGTCGTCAGCTCACGTGCCTTTTCCTCAATCGGCACTGGGTTTAAGTCATACACCGGTGACAATCGCCATTTGTCGTTCCGATCGTAGAGAAATCCATGGTTACGCAGGTGATCGTCAAGATTGCCAATCATCACATTAAAAACAATTCGTCTCCATAACTCCTGGAGATCCTCGGTCGGCGCACTGGAGTACATACGTATGATCTCGGCTATGTCTGTATATGTTGCCTCGTCGCCGTCGTTGAGACCCAAAAAGCTCATTGCTGATAAAAATGGAATACGCCGGTTTTCTTGCCTATCAAAGCGCTTGATTAATGCGACTGGCCGACCGGCGACATCTTGCAATCGAATATCGGGGACATTCAACCTTGCCTTACAGGCTAGTGTCATCGCCAACACTTCGCCGTGCGGGATGCTTCTATCATCGTCGAGTTTGGGAAATTTGGCGATTCTTAGCGATCCGTCCTTATCCAAAACGACAGATTTCGGGCGTGCACCACCAAGAGTTGAGCCTCCGTTTAAAAGCAGTTTCAAATCTTCCGCTGTTTCAGTATTTGTCTGAACCGCATCAGCTGCATTAATGAGTGCAGGTAGTTGGATTAGCTGAGGCACACGATAATGGCCTGTATCGTGATCGAAATTGTCTTCACCCTCTCGCCGGTAACGGAGCGCACCAATTCGCGTGAAATCCGTAATTGCAAGCATATAGTCAATTTCTGATAAGGTACGTTCTTCCCCTGCCTTACGGAAGGCACGCTTGATGAGCTGCTGCCCCCAGCGATCGGGGGCAGTATCTCGTAGTGCACCGGATAGCGCTGACTTTTCCGATGATGTATAAAAAGGCCCAGCCTGCAAGGGCAGATTTTCCGGATCGATTGCAAACGCATCTTCTCGATTGAGCCAACCAGGATCGTATTCAAATACTGAACTTTGGCCCCGACGTTTGGCTACATAGCGACAGAGACCAACCAGAAGAGTTTTGCCACCATGATCAATATGGATTTCGATGGTGTCAGTCATGATCGCTTCCCTTTCCGCCGAGGCGGAACGATATTTTTAGGCAATCGACCTTCTTCAATGTCGAGACCTAGAATATCATCGCGGCGATCAGCAACCTGGCCAAGACCTTCAACGAGACCGAGGATAGCTAGTACCGTGGCATAAACACCCATGGATACCGTCGGCTCCCCCCTTTCAACCTTATAGAGCGTACCGCGACTGATAAACGCGCGCTCCGCCATTGAAATCGTCGAGATACGGCGTTTTTTACGTGCAATTGTGATGTCCTCACCGAGTTTGATGAGGGCTTGCCTGGCTGCCCGGGGAAGCGTATTGATCGAGTATGATTTCATAAAATGTCTTATATAATACTCAAACTATTCATAATAGTTCATTATATAAGACATATTACACAAAATCTATAATTCTAAACGTCCTTACCTACACAATCAGATCCCATGTAATGCGTGATCCAGGCTATAAACCATTGCAACTGATTCATGTCTAAATTCTGTCGAGAAAGATCGACGCTGTCTTTTCATTGAACACCTCGTTTACGGCAGTAATACTACCCCCTATGTGGGTGTCCGGTTTTATTAGACCACTACAGCTTACAGGTTAATAGCTGTTGAGTTTAACCAATCAGTTCGCGGCAGGCGCTGTTCCGATCGGTAACCGAAATCCTTCATAAGCAAATGCCGGCCTGATCGTCTCGCAGTCCTTTTCGCTGACCCCTTCACGGCAGGCTATTTCATACCAGAGACCACTAACCGTCTGCTCCATCTCATCGATGCTATCGATCGCTTCCTTCGGCTTGAGCAGAAAGCGCGTAGACTGCGAGAGTAGATTTTTGGCATGAGCATAGCGGCCCATGTCGCCGCACTCAAGCGCAAGGTCGCGACGCTCGAGACTAATCGGCATGTTTGGCACTAGGTCGTAGGCCGGAGAGAGCTTCCATTCATTGTCCATCGCAATCATTGCGTGATTGCGCGGATGATCGTCGGTATTACTAATCAGGGCATTGAAGCACATGCGTCTGAACAGTTCGGGCGCATCTGATTTTGGCTGTGCCGATATCCGGCGCAGTTCCTCAGCAAGCAGAACATAGGACCATTTACTACGGTCCTGATGAGTATCTTCTGTGCGCAAGAGTGTGAGTGCACTCAGCATCCTCGCGCGGCGATATCCAGTCTTCGTGTACTCGCGGTCAAAGCGTTTGACCAGCAGCGCATCACGATCACCGATGGTCGTGAGTTTGCTCTCAGCCGTCTGGATTCCGCAGGCACGAGCGAGTTCCAGCATGGTACGCTCGACTCTGGCATAGTTCCACTTGTCATCGGGGTGGTTGAACTTCGCGATCCAGAGTGCATTATCATCCTCGACTACAGCCTTCGGGCGGGCCCCGCCCATCGACGTTCCACCGACCATGAGCTCCTGTGCCTGTTGCGCGTCCGGATCCTGCGGCAGTTCCTTCTCCTTTATGATTGCATCAGCGAATGCCTGGAGTTTTTCGAGCTCCATCGCGCGGTTAAATTTTCTTTTTGGTGCGGGCGGCTCCTGATTAAGGCCAAAACTAAGTGCACCCGCGCGGTCGTCCGGTGAGTAGAGCAGGTAATCAAGCTCGTCAGGACCTGGTGAGCCGAAGTAACGCTCGATAATCCGTCGACCCCAATGGTCGGGGCTCGCATCACGAAGCGCGCCGAAGATTCCCTTAAGCAATCTTGTCTCATACGTTCTGTTCGTGAGCTTGAGTTCGATCGGATCGATCGGTACTGCGTTCTCCCGGGAAAGGTAACTCTTACCGTAGACGAAGCGACCCGTCGCGATACCGTGTCGGTCGATATTGCGCTGGAAGCGCCCTGCCGTGACGAATTCCGTTTCGCCGGGCAGGACGATATAAACGAAGCACTCAGAAGTCACTGTCCAGTTCCCCGGGCTTTTCGGTACGGGCCCGTTCGCGCCACTTGACCATGGCCAGCCCTTCCTCGTCCGTAGCCGGATCGGCCAGCTCCTCCATCGGTCTCAGGAGGTCATAGGCCCAGAGAAGGGCGGTATAGACGACGAAAGAGGTGGTGATCTTCCCCTGCTCAGCGTCAGAGACAGCACGGGGACCGGTTCCAATTTTCTGGGCCACGTCCTTGATTATCAGGTTGCGACGAAGCCGTGCCGTACGCAGGTTTGCACCCAGACGTTTGATAGCCTTTTCAACCGCGTAGGGCGGGGCCTGCGTTAATGTATTCCTGGCAGTCATCTGCTCTTAAGGGCCTCTTAACTTGATTAAACTAACCTTAAGAGCATACCAGAGTTTCAAGAAAAAGATAGAGAAGTATGCTCTTAAGAGCATATAAAGTGAGTTAAGGCGCTCTCAAGGGCCAGAAATAAGTGATGCTACTGTAGACACCCCATAAATGGATCTATACGTGTTTTCCAGTAACGAAGTTTCTTATTTGTCTTCTCGCCTTATTTCAATACGACGCCCTGAACGAATACCAATGCCAGCTTTAATGGCTGATAGTTCCTGGTTACAACCTGTTTGTCGATGTCTCATATAACAATCTTCCTGTTTTTGAGCGATGTGTTTACCTGACAAGCACTTTTCCTCCATGCGGATAAAAAATCACTCATCCTTACATACACCCAACCGGCCAAGATAATTGTCGTCTAATAACTTTGCACCACGATGCATAACAATGCACAACTAATCCCCGCAAAACTCCATCTTGAACTGACTGCATACATAATTGTATTTAGGCAACCTGGCGTCTTAGCTTACTAGAGACGATATAACGCATCTTCCTCCGGAAAATCCATAACTAAGATATTATACGATTCATCGTATCCCCACATTTTATGCGCTTAATCGTATATATTGACATTATACGGTTGGACGTATATTATCGGTTTATACGATTCTGCGTATATATCAGGAAAAGAACATGATCATTCGTAATAGCAAAGAACTTGGTGCTGTCATCAGAAAAGCACGGTTGAGTAAAAAACTACGCCAGATTGAACTGGCTCGCAAGGCATCCATGCGACAAGCCTTGATCTCAGACCTGGAAAACGGCACAGGCAGCGCAACACTCGATACGATGTTAAAAATACTGGCGGCATTGGACCTGGATATAAGCATCGTGTCGCGTAAAAAAGCAGAATTCGATCCCACGGAGTATTAGGACATGGGACGTAAGCGAAAGGAGCGTATTCTGGACATTTATGTCGGAACCAGCAAGGTTGGACAATATCGGCGTGCGCCAAATGGTGCAACATCCTTCCGTTATGGTGATGAATGGCTTAATTCTACAAAAGCCTTTCCGATCTCACTATCGATGCCACTGACTGACCGAAATTGGACCGGCGATGATGCTAACAACTATTTTGACGGATTGCTTCCAGATGACCCCGCAATCAGAGACAAAATCGCAGCAAGAGAACAAGCTGACAGTGCGGGAATTTTTGATTTATTAGCTGTAATTGGCCGCGACTGTGTTGGCGCATTAAGGTTTTTCCCGGAAGGGGATGTCCCGGGCGGTCCAGAACAAATGTCCTATCGCCCGGTTAATGATGAAGAAATTGCTGATCGCATTGCATCACTCGCAACAAACCCCCTTGGAATGAAGGCTGACACGGATGATTTTCGAATATCTATTGCCGGCATGCAGGAAAAAACAGCTTTTCTTCGTATTCAAAATAGTTGGCAAGTACCTCTTGGCCCAACACCAACGTCCCATATTTTTAAACCTGCGATGAAAGAAGGTCCTGATGGTGCCGATTTTTCAGATACACCCTGGAATGAATGGTTTTGTCTAAATTTATGTGAAGAGTTTGGTCTTAGTTCAGCAATTGCAGAAGTAAAACATTTTGATAATAAACCAGTCATTATAGTGGAGCGTTTTGACAGGCTTTGGCGTAATGAAGTGCTCTACCGACTGCCTCAGGAGGATATTTGTCAAGCTCTCGGCGTACCACCATCGAAAAAATATGAGGCTGATAAAGGCCCTGGTATCCTACAGATTCTTGATTTTTTAAATGGAAGCGCTTCACCACGCGAAGACCGCCTGACGTTTTTAAAAACACAGATTGTCTTTTGGTTATTAGCAGCCGTTGACGGCCATGCAAAAAACTTTTCAATTTTCATCACACCAGGTGGTTTTAATCTTACACCGCTTTACGATGTGGTGTCAGCTTCACCGTATCCTGAGTTTTCAAAGCATAAAATAAAACTAGCCATGGCACTTGGCGATAGTCGCCACTACAAGATCAAAGAAATCATGCCCCGCCATTTTTATCAAACCGCGAAAAAATCCGGGATTAAAATGGAAGATGTCGAGGAGATATTTCAAGACTTGCGAACGAGGCTTGATCACGCACTGGAAACCGTAATCAAGCTTGCAGAAAAACAGTCCATGCCTCCAGCCACTTACGACCCCATCATCGATGACGTGAGAAAAAAAATGAACCGAATAGGTTAATTTTCAAGGAAATAATGGTGCCCAGGGGCGGAATCGAACCACCGACACGAGGATTTTCAGTCGCCGACCCAATTTGAAATACCAATATGCCAATATCTATGGACCAATGGACTATTAGTCCACGGTCCCGCGGCCGAAACACGCCGCAAGCGATTGATTTCAAGGGAGATAATGGTGGGCCTGGGAGGACTTGAACCTCCGGCCAATGGATTATAAGCCCACGTACCTCATATCGGACATGGTGAGAAATTATGGATACGTTCAACAAGAAAATCTATTACAACCCGTTGTGTTCGCTGGATTTACATAGGAATGATAAAATTGTGGCCAATCCATCCCAACGGACTTGACTGATAGCCCCCTCGTCTATTTAATACGCGCTTCCAACCCATACGCCCAGGTAGCTCAGTCGGTAGAGCAGAGGACTGAAAATACAGGGAACAGCCTCGGCAAGTCGAAGAATCGTAACAAATTCCCCGCCCCTTTTTTTGCTTGCCCGAACTATCACCGAAATCGACTTACGTGAATGAAGTGTTGCATCGATCAATTGAATTCAAGATGGCTAATGCTAAACAGAGGCAGTTTTTACATGGAATAATTCCCAATCCCGATCCAACGACTTCAATCGTACCGTCCCGTAGCCGTCAAATTCAATTCCCGAGCCAGAGACGAGATCGGTAATGGTACGAGATACTAGTACCTGGTTTACGCCCGCCAGGCTACAAAGCTCCCTGGTTGTTCTAATGGTTAAGTTGTCATCGTTATTTGTGTCGATTGCTACCTCACCGATGTGTATCCCGATCTGGCATTCGAAATCAAAGCTCTTGAATTTCTTCAGCATTTCAAGGCTGCAGTAAATTGCGCGGGCGGGGCCATCGAAGCTGTACATCCCGGCTGGTTCCAGGCATTTCAAATCTGTACCCCTGAACAAGTCCCGATAATGATCAATTGCTGAGAAAATATCGGCTTGTAACGCTTCCTGTTCTCCATCCGGTTCATCGAATTTGAACTCGATACACAATACGGTCGCGAGAGTCGTATTTTGCTCTGCCGGATACTCAATGCCATGTAGAAACTTGCCTATGGCATCGGTTATGAGATCCGTGTTACCAACCCAGGGTAGATGGTCCGCTCCTGGTAATTCGATATATTGCGCCCCGGGTATTGTACTGCCGAGCAAACGACCCGCCTCTATATCGATTAAAACGTCCTCCGTGCGATGAATTACGAGAGTGGGGACATGGATGTTGGGCAGAATATCAGTGATATCAATCTGGCTGTTCATTTCCATCAGCGCAATTACGGCACCGGGGGTCCCACCGAGCCGTTCGAACTTTCCCCACCATTCTGTGAATTCCGGATCACCTGCCATCGATGGTGCAAATGCTGGTAACGACTGGCCGCTGCCCCACGCAGATTCAACATAATCAAACAGCCCAAGCAGTTCTTCCCGGGTCGCATACCAGGAGGTAAATTTCGCAAAAGCTCCATACAGAATCAGGCCATTGCATCGATCCGGGTGCATTGCGGCGAATAATGAAGCGAGCGAGCCGCCCTCCGAGATGCCCATGATGAATGCTTTATTCAGTTTTACCGCATCCATTACTGCTCTAACGTCGTCCATGCGGACATCGAAACCGGGTAACTCCGCCACCGTATCGGAAAGACCGGTACCACGCTTGTCAAAAATGACTACTCGCGCGAGCCGACCAAGAGAAGTTAGCCAGTCAGCGAAGCCTGGCTCAGCCCAGTAGTTGTCGATATGGGATACGAATCCGGGAACGAATACCAGGTCTAATGGCCCACTACCGAATTGCTGGTAGGCAATGTGTACATTTCCGCTTCGTGCATAGTGTGTTTTCGGCAGCTTGAATGCGGATGGTGATTTTAGATTTTCAGCGGGTGCGAATTGGATGTCCCGGGTTTCCGCTACCTTGGCGTGAAAGCGAAAACCTCGCCCGTGGATGGTACGGATAAATTTTTGCTGGACGCCATCGTCTCCCAACAATTTTCTTAGACTTTTAATCCGGCTACTCAGGGTAGTATCGGATACGACACGATTCTTCCAGATTTGATTGAATATTTCCTCCCTGCTGACGACTCGACCGCGGTTCTCGATCAGCATGATGAGTAACTCCATAACCTGTGGCTGAACTTCAAGCCTGGCTTCATCACGCCAGACTTCAAAGGAAGTGGAGTCAACCTTGAAGTGATCAAACAGGTAAATCATCAATCCGACACTAAACGATAAGGTGGGACCCCCACCGGGCTGAAAATTAAAAATTCACAATAAATCCATGATTTGTCCATGTTCGCTCCAAGTTTAAACAGGGATTCCCCGTTATCCTTTACTCACTTTTCAAATGAAAAGATATTTACTTCAACACCAATTTTAAATCAGGAGAATATGAAATGACAATCACGGCTAAAAAAATCGTTGATCCAAGTACAGTTAAAGAAACACTCGTTTCAGTCATAGTAAGAGAAATGAGTATCTCGGTCGAGAGATTTTCTAACAGGCTGGCCCAGGTAAGCGGAGGAGTAGTCAGTGAAGAAAAATCATCCCCGGGGCGCTATAAACTACTGAGCTCAACAGGGTCAATTACCATCACCTGCGAGAAAATGCAGAATCGATATATCGGGTCACTGACCATCCCGGTAATGAAAGTTGAGCTTGATTTTGGACATTACGATATGACCCAGATCGAGTCGTTCATGAAGCTGTTTGATCGTGCTTACCTAAAACTAGGTGGCTAAAAATACCTGGGTACTTCCTTTTTTAACTGGATGAAGCCTTTAACTTCCAGCGAGAGAAGTACCCAGAGTTTCTAATTGGATAAAAGAGAACGGTACCATGACCCGTAATCCACCCCCTGCGCCGCCAGTGATTTTGGCGACGCCATCGGAATCCCTCCGTGTACCACACCATACGGCTACTGCACATTACACACAAACTAAACCAGGAGAGCGGTCATGTCAGCAACGCAAATGAAAATCTCACCCATCGCTTACACCGATACCGGCAGTGGCGAACCCGTCGTAATGATCCATTGCTCTTCCTCCAGTGCACGAGAGTGGCAGAGTCTGTGCGAAACGCTTAACGCTGATTTTCGACCTATCGCTGTGGATCAGTGGGGTTGTGGCAACAGTACCCCATGGAGTGGGCAGGTAGATTTCACGCTAGCGAGCGAAGCCGCACCTATCATGAATGTGATCTGAGAGATCGGCACTCCGGTTCATTTGGTGGGTCATTCGTATGGTGGCGGAGTTGCATTGAAGATCGCTCGTGAACATCCTGAACTCGTTCTTAGCCTTACGCTGATTGAGCCTTCATGTTTTCATCTGTTGGCCGGTGATCCTCAAGATGCGAAATCACTGAGTGAAATCACTACACTCGCGAATGCCGTAATCGATGCAGTATCCTCGGGCAACTATTGGGAAGGCACCGAGCAATTCGTGGACTACTGGAGCGGCGCCGGAACATGGGCAGCTATGCCGTACAAATCGCAAATGAGACTCTGTCAAACCCTGGGCAAGGTGTGAACCGCCCCGGGTATTCCGGAGACTCGTTTGTGTGAGTCATGCCGTCTCGGATGACTTTTCAAGCTGCTGATAAGACACCAATTCGCCAGCCGGCTTCATCACACGAAATTTACAGCCTAGACGGTCAAGTTACTGCCATAGACACGCGGACTATAAGTCCCCGTACCACCCATAGGATAACTCGTTGAAAATCATGGGAAATGGTGCCCAGGGGCGGAATCGAACCACCGACACGAGGATTTTCAGTCATGGGGTCACAACTAACCCCAATAGGTAAATACAACAATTTCAATGGTTTACGTAGAAAGATGAGGAAGAAAATGTTGTAATGTGTTGTGGTTTTTAGCGTCTTACTGGACTAATTTTGGACTAAATAAGCAGCCAGAAATTAGATTCAATGTGCCAAACTGAAATTGACATTTAAGTTAACGAGAAAGAGGAGTCCATCCCATTGCTAACGGGAAAGCTGACCTTCAGAATCAGCCTAGCAACTTCCGCTTAGTGCCCAAAGGAGCCATTTTGGTTAAGCGAAATACCATATCCTTCAGATAAATAAAGCAATTGTGTCATGGCAAATATTCACTAGTTGTAGATAATAGAATTCCTATCAGAGATAGCAAAGAAGATTGAGTAATGGCAAACCCTCGACTGTTCCAGCAAATGTCTTACATGATCGCTCTCGAATCAAGAA
>JADFMY010000065.1 GCA_022563685.1 Pseudomonadota bacterium
GACCGTGTGGGTATGGCTATTGATCGCTGAAACACCCTCGTTCGCGACCGTGCTCGGCGGCAGCCTGATTATTCTGGCCGTCGCATTACGCGCTATTTTCGAGTTGATCTATAAGCCCAAACCCGAGCAGACACCGAGTACTCCGGTATGATTTGTCGGCATTTCGTCTTTTATCATCTGGTCCCTGGTCGAATGAATTCGACCCTACGGGGATTATTTCTTTGGTTTTGTAGGGTCGAATTTATTCGACCGATCGATGATAATTGGTCGCATAAATTCGACCCTACGGGGGATGGTGAATCAAATTGAATAAAAAACCGGTTGTGCTGGTAACACGCAAGCTACCCATTGCAGTTGAAAAGAAACTGGCAGAGCATTTTGAAACCCTTCTCAATCCCGACGACAAGCTGTATACCACCGATGAATTGTTGCAGCTGGCTGAAAATGTAGATGCTATTTTGCCTTGTCATACAGAAAAATTTTCAGCGCAAACTATCGCTCAATTGCCTTTTCGGGTTAAAGCCATCGCAAATTTTTCGGTTGGCGTTGATCACGTCGACCTGGAAGCCGCAAAACTGAGACAGATTATTGTCACCAACACACCCGACGTGCTCTCAGATGCGACTGCTGAAATTGCAATGTTATTAATACTCGGGGCCGCCCGTCGCGCCAGTGAAGGGGAGCGGCTGGTGCGCAGCCAACAATGGAAAGACTGGAGCCCGGCATTCATGGTGGGAAAGCAGATTACCGGTAAACGATTAGGAATTCTCGGCATGGGAAGAGTCGGGCAGGTCGTCGCCAGGCGTGCGCGTGGATTTGATATGACTATCCATTATCACAATCGTAAACCGCTGCAATCGAGTGATACCGAAGGCGCGGTATATCACGCCGCAGTGGAAGATCTGTTAGCGGAAATCGATGTGTTATCGATACACTGCCCGGCATCAGACGAAACCAGGGGCTTGCTGAACAGGCAAAGGATTGCCGCACTGCATGCCAATGCAATCGTGGTCAATACGTCGAGGGGTGCGGTCGTCGATGACGACGCCCTGGTTGAAGCATTGAAATCGGGTGCAATCGCTGCCGCGGGACTTGATGTGTATAACGGTGAGCCCGATGCTATCCATCCAGGATACAGGCAATTAGATAATGTATTCTTATTACCCCATATTGGCAGTGCTACGGAAGAAACAAGAGATGCCATGGGATATCGAGCGATCGATAATCTGATCGCAATTTTTAAGGGAGAAGAACCAGGTGACAGGGTAGCCTAGCCCGCATAGTGCACGAAAGCGGTGCATGCTTGCGAATCTTGGCAAGCGATAATATCTCTGAAACCTAAATTTCAATAATTCGGTATATTCTATAAATGGTATACAATATACCCGAGAAATGTGTTCTAATTCCGATTCCATCAACAATAATATATTTTAGGATGTGACGCGCCCGGCACTTTAGTTTTTTATCGCATTGCCTTCATCAAGTGTTAGCCGTATGAAATACGTTCACTATTCTAAACTAACCAAAAGCTGAGGATAATAAGCATGACCGAAGTAAAAACATCTCGTCGTAAGTTTTTAACCAAAGGCGCCGCCGCCATAGCGGGGGGTGCCGCAGTAGTTTCCATGCCATCGATTTCAGTAGCACAATCTCCAGTTGTACTAAAGGTACAGGCGGCCTGGGGCGGTGGAATTTTCCTTGAATTCGCACAGGACTATGTGCGACGTGTAAACGAAATGTCGGGCGGTTCGCTGAAGATCGATTTACTCGGTGTTGGCGCTGTAGTGAAAACCGCCGAAATGCAAACGGCCGTTCATAAGGGCGTGCTGGATGGCGCGCATTTCGTAACCGCCTACTGGTATTCTAAAAGCCCTGTCGCATCCCTATTCGGAACCGGACCCTGTTTCGGCTGGACGGCCAATGAAATGATGGGCTGGATCCAATACGGCGGCGGTAAGAAACTGTATTACGAATTGATGCATGAGAAATTAAGACTCGATCTGGTCGGTTTCTTTTCTGGTCCGATGCCCGCACAACCTCTGGGCTGGTTCGGGGAGCAAATTAAGAGTAGCGCCCAAATGAAAGGCCTGAAATACCGTACGGTGGGCCTGGCGGCAGACCTAATGCAGGAAATGGGCATGTCGGTAGTGCAATTACCTGGTGGTGAAATCCAGCCCGCTATGAAAAGCGGTCTGATCGACGCAGCAGAATTTAACAATCCGACTTCTGACAAAGACTTTGGTATGCAGGATGTCTCCAAGCATTATCATCTGGCCAGTTTTCACCAGTCTCAGGAATGTTTCGAGATTATTTATAACAAGCGCCGCTTTGACAAGCTAGCCAAGGAACACCAGGCAATTCTGGAGTATGCATCTGAAGCAGCTTCAGCCGATATGGCCTGGAAAGCAATGGAGCGTTATTCACAGGATCTGGTGGTACTGAAAAGAGATCACGGTGTTAACGTTTACCGCACGCCAGACAGTATTATGGACGATCAGCTGAAAGCCTGGGATGTCGTTATTAAGCGCTTCACCGATACCGATCCTTTCTTTAAGAAAGTTATCGAGTCGCAAATGGCGTGGGCAAAAAGACATGGCGCTTATGCCTTGAATAATGCGCCTAATTATCAGGGTGCCTACGAGCATTATTTTGGTAAACTGTAAGTAAAAACCACTAGTAGGTTTACGATAACACCGCTGCTTGCAGCGGTGTTATCGGCTCTGGATGTTCGTCTGGATGACAAATCAGAATTAACCGCGATTATCGTACAGGATGGTATTTTTTAAACCACCAGCGGTTTCGTATGTCAAAATTAATTTGAATACTTGTTAAATGGTGCGCTATGACCCGAATTCTGTATTTCATCGATAGTTTAAGCGCCTGGACGGGAAAGGCCTTCGCCTGGTGCATTGTAATTTTAACTTTTTCAACCTGCTACGAAGTATTCGTGCGTTATGTACTCAATGCGCCAACGGTCTGGGCATTTGACATGAGCGTTCAAATGTATGGTGCATTGTTTATGATGTGCGGCGCATACGCTTTGTCTCAGGGTGCACATGTTCGCGGCGACGTGCTCTATCGATTAATGAGTAATAGAACCCAGGCCAAAATCGACCTCGTTCTCTATATTATTTTTCTGCTGCCTGGCGCAATGGCATTAATTTTTTACGGGTATGGCTTTGCCGCAGACTCCTGGTTTTATAAAGAAGTGAGCTGGAGTAGCCCTACCCGCATTCAAATCTATTTTTTCAAAACCCTGATCCCGATTGCCGGCACACTGGTTTTATTGCAGGGTTTTGCGGAAGCAGTACGTTGCGTTATTTGTATTAAAACCGGCGAGTGGCCGGAACGATTACACGATGTACAGGAAACCGAAGTCAGGCTTATGAAAGAGCAACAGGAATTGCAGCGGCAGGAGAAAGACCATGACTGATCCGGTAATTGCAATCGTTATGCTCGGATTGTTTATCTTCATGGTGATGTTGGGTTTTCCAATTGCATTCACACTCATCGCTATGGGTCTCGGATTTGGCTACTACGCCTATTACGACGTCGAGCGTATGCAAAATATTTTCGACAATCGGATTTTCGACCTATTCGTACAGAATACCTTTTCCGTCATGTCAAACGATGTTCTGGTGGCCGTTCCGCTATTCCTGTTTATGGGCTATGTGGTGGAGCGCGCCAATATCGTCAACCGATTGTTTTTCAGTATTCAGTTAGCCGCGCGTAATCTACCGGGTTCGATGGCGGTAGCGGCACTTTTTACCTGTACTATATTTGCTACTGCCTCGGGGATTATTGGTGCTGTTGTAACCCTGATGGGTATGCTGGCGCTTCCTGCCATGTTGAAAGCGGGATACGATGAAAAACTCGCTACCGGGGTCATTTGCGCCGGTGGTTGCCTGGGCATCCTGATCCCCCCTTCAATTATGTTAATCGTCTATTCCGCTATCGCTAACCTGTCACCCTTACGGCTTTATGCCGCAGCTCTTTTCCCCGGCATGATGTTGTCCGCCTTTTATATGATTTATGTCGTTGGGCGATGCACATTAAACCCATCGCTGGCGCCAAAACCCAAAGAGGAAGACATACCACCCTTACCTGAAATTCTATGGGCATTGTTGACTTCATTTGTACCGCTCGCGGTTTTAATCACGAGTGTACTGGGCGCCATCCTGATGGGTCTGGCGACACCGGCTGAAGCCGCTGGTGTCGGTGCATTCGGCGGTCTGACGCTGGCTGTGATCTATCGCTCGCTCAGCTGGGAACGATTAAAGCAGGCGGTTTACCTTACCGCAAAAACCTCCGCCATGGTGTGTTGGCTGTTTGTCGGCTCCTGGACATTTGCATCGGTATTTTCTTATCTCGGCGGCCACGATTTGGTTAGGGAACTGGTGTTGTCGCTCGATCTGAGCACGGTAGGATTTCTGGTTCTGGCTCAAACGATTATCTTTTTGCTGGGCTGGCCGCTGGAGTGGACGGAAATAATAATCATATTCGTTCCTATTTTTCTGCCGATGCTGGATACTTTTAATGTCGACCCGTTATTTTTTGGCATCCTGGTGGCATTGAATTTACAGACTTCATTCTTAACGCCGCCAATGGCAATGGCTGCGTATTATCTGAAAGGTGTCGCGCCGCCCTACATCAAATTGATGGATATTTTCCGCGGAATAATGCCTTACCTGGTGATCATTATATTTGCCATGGTACTGCTGTATAACTTCCCAGGAATTGCGCTTTGGTTGCCAGTCTATTTCTTCGGCTAGTCGTACTGTTAACCATTTCCGATGCAGAGACTCCAGCCGAGTAAGTCGAATTTATTGACCGCCACCGAAGCCCGTGCAGCGATAGAGCAAGGATTGCTCACCTCGCAGGAGTTGGTTTCAGCCTGTTTTGCCCGTATCGATGAATTAGAAGAATCCATTGGCGCCTGGGCCCACTTAGACAGGGAGCGAGCGCTGGAACAGGCCCGACAGGCCGATGATTTTCGAAGCCGGGGCTTGGCCATTGGAGCGCTGCACGGTTTACCTGTCGGCATTAAAGATATTATCGATACCAGCGATTATCCTACCGAATGCGGTACAATTATACACCTGGGGCGCAGACCCGATAAGGACGCCACCCTGGTTTCTTTGCTGCGGGAGGCAGGCGCTATTATCCTGGGTAAAACAGTATCCGCGGAAATGGCAGTATTATCACCGGGTAAAACCAGAAATCCGCATAATACAGCACATACACCGGGCGGATCTTCGAGTGGGTCAGCAGCGGCCGTTTCAACAGCAATGGTTCCTCTGGCTGTGGGCACACAGACCAATGGCTCGGTGATTCGACCCGCCTCGTATTGCGGCGTTTATGGGTTTAAACCCAGCTTCGCACGCATATCGCGCCATGGTGTTTTGCCACAATCGATGCCACTCGATACGCCAGGCGTATTCGCCCGTAACCTGGCCGATCTCGCCTTAATCGCCGACGTGTTGATGCGCTATGATGGCCAGGACGAATCTATGACTCCCACAGCACCGCCCTGTATAGCCAGGGTCATGGCAGAACCTGTACCGGCTAACCCCCGTATAGCATTTATCCGGACACCAAAATGGGATCAGGTTGATCAATCGACTAAAGATGGTTTTCGCGAACTGATCGACGAGGTCAATCGGCAAATGAACAAAACTATCGATGTGATCGATTTGCCGGGTCAGTTTAACGATTGTTACGAAGATCATCGAATAATTATGGAAGCTGATCTGGCCAGAAGTTTTTCCCGCGAATACCGGGATGGGAAATCCAAATTGAGTGCCGTGCTAATTGAAATGATCGAAAGAGGTCAAAAGGTTTCAAACAGGAAATATCAGACCGCTATTGGCAAGATAAAAGATTACAGTGAATGTCTCGATGAAATATTTGGGCAATACGAGGCGGTCCTCACGCCTTCCACTCCAGGTGCGGCTCCGGCCGGGCTGGAGGATACCGGAAGCCCGATTATGAATACCATTTGGACTTTGTGTGGAACCCCTGCGATTAACATACCCTTATTACAAAGTCCCGAGAGTCTGCCAGTTGGTGTACAATTAGTGGGTGCCAAAGGAGATGATGCGAGATTATTTCGAACCGGACGCTGGTTACTGGAGTTATTGGATGACTAGTGTTACCTGTTTTTTATATGTTAAGAGGCAAGCATGGATAATATAATTACCGGCATAATTGCAATAGCGATGTTTCTGGCGTTTGTTCTGGGCCTTGGCGTATCGATCGGCACGATACCATTTGGCATAATCGTAGTTATCGTTTCCTGTATGCTACTGGTAGATTTTTACCAGTCTACAAAAGCAGGACTCAAAGAGAATAAAAAATAGGGCTTTCACCCTGACCGTGTAGGGTCGAATTCATTCGACCGAGCGATAATTATTGGCCGAATAGATTCTGCCCTACAGTCAGGGATAGATAGGATACTGATCGCAGAGTTCCGAGACGGCCTGTCTCGCCTTCCTGATTATTGTCTCATCAGTACGAATGCAATGGTTTATTAACGAGGCGAAATTCTACACCCCCTGGTTTACATTTCACTACTCTGTGTGTCAGTCTTTCACTGATTTATAATCTAAGGAATCTCTGATCTATTCGTGAACTCGCATCTTGAAGCCAAAATCCGACGCTTTTTCGTTGTTAATCTTCGCAATAACTAGCTATTACGTGCGATTAACGCCTTAAATCGACGAATTTTGATCTCCAATCTGCTTCGTCCAGAATAAATCAGAGGTTCCCTGAGCATAGAATATAAATGCCTATTTCGATTTACGGAAGACACACTTCCTACAATGTGCAAAAAGTACTCTGGCTACTGGACGATTTGGGCATCAGATATAATCATATCGAGCTGGGGAGTAATCCTGGTGACACCGAAACCGACGAATTCGGGAAGTTGAACCCGATGAGAAAGATACCAGTACTGGTTGACGGCGACAAATCAATCTGGGAATCGAATTCGATCCTAAGATACCTGGTCAGCGCATACGGTTCGGGCGGCTGGAATATTGATGAAGATACGGAAATTTGAGAAAAACGATAAAGACGCGCTGATTGCGCTATGGCAGGCGGTTTTCCCTGACGATCCGCCACATAATGAACCCTCGCAAGTGATCGAGTCCAAACTCGCGGTGGACGATTTAATTTTCGTCGCCGAGGCTGGAGGAAAAATCGTCGGCGCCTGTATGGCCGGATACGATGGGCATCGCGGCTGGTTATATGCGCTCGCCGTCTCGCCCGACAAACGCCGTAAAGGCACGGGTAAAGCGCTGGTTAACTTTGCCATGCAAGCCCTGAAAGAACTGGGTTGTGTTAAGGTGAATTTGCAGATTCGATCAACTAATACCGAGGTCGCTGAATTTTATCAATCTTTAGGATTTTCGACCGAACCAAGGCTTAGTATGGGCACATTCATTGAGTAAAATAATTAAACCCTGGAAATTATCATGATTGAAACCTATCGTGGCGTTGTCTATCCCTATCAGCTCGATCATATGGATCATATGAACGTACAGTGGTACACCTCCAGGTTTGACGAGGGAACCTGGCACCTTTTTGCCGCGGCAGGCCTCACCTCGGAGTACTTTGAAAAAAACAATATGGGGATGGCGGCCCTGGAACAGACCACGAAATACAAGGCAGAGCTGGTGGCTGGAAACCTGATCGTGGTTAAGTCAGAAATCCTCGAGGTGCGAGACAAAACGATCCGGTTTTTTCACTCGATGGAAAACGCGGAAACGGGGATCGAAGCGGCGACTTCCGAACTGGTCGCCGCCCATCTGGATCGATCTTTGAGGAAAAGTTGCTCACTTCCTGACGAGGTCAGGGAGATGTGTATGGGTTTGATGCGAGAAACCGCTTAACAGGGCATTTTATGTTGGCAATAAACACCGGTATATTTTTACAGGAACGCTGTAAACCAGAGCCTGCCCCGCGAGCATCGCGAGTGCTTTGGGTATCCATGGACGCTCTCGCGCGACATCCATGTCGCACAAGGCCCTGTAAAAATATACCGGTGGTTACACCTCGATAGTGCGGCTGTCTCGGGGGGAAGGGCTCAAAACCTTATTTTTCAGGGATGAAAAATTAGAGCGTACAAGGGCAAGGGTTGTTCCTACAACCCTATTGCATTTCCACCATCCATGGCGGTCATGTATCCACAGCGTGTTTTGAGCGCTTCGCCTACAGGGATGTAGGTGGTAGAGCAATGCAGGAGCAATTGCCGAGACCCGAGATAGCCTGGCAATTAATTCAAGTACTTTTTTGTGCCAGAATTTTTAGTAATGAAATATTCCGGAAAGCAGTGGGGTCACAGCCTGGAATACCGAGCCTTGTTGATTATATAGGACAAACCAGGTTGCCGAGCTTTTCGGTCAACTTCATATTTTCGGAGTAATCCACCGGGCAGTCTATTAGCACCACGGTATTATCAGCGATCGCTTTTTTTAGTATAGGGAGTAAATCACCTGCAGATTCGACGCGGTAGCCTTTCGCACCAAAGCTTTCGGCGTATTTAACCAGGTCCGGATTATTAAAATCGATCTGGGTATCGCGACCGAAGCGACGATCCTGGTGCCATTTTATCAAGCCATATTTGCTGTCGTTCCACACCAGAATAACGATCGCAACACCTATCCGTAACGCGGTTTCGATTTCCTGCGAGTTCATCAAAAACCCGGCATCCCCAGTGACGGTAAGCGCTGTTCGATCCGGAAAGACAAGTTTCGCCGCGATGGCCCCGGGCAAGCCGATACCCATCGATGCAAAACCGTTGGAAATGATACAGGTATTCGGGCGTTCGGCCTGATACATGCGCGCTATCCACATCTTATGCGCACCCACGTCGGATACCACGATATCCTCTGGTTCCAGCGCCTTGCGCAAGTCGAGAATGATGCGCTGCGGCACCATCGGAAATGAGTCGTTTTCTGCGTGTGCGGTGAGTTCTTCGACGATGATTTCGCGCAGGGTCTGGGCCTGTGACCCGGACTTTGGAACCGCTTCTGCGGCTATACCCTTAAGTGCAGCGTTGATGTCGCCGATCACCCCGCATTCGAGAATATAGTGTTCGTCAACCTCGGCCGGACTCATGTCGATGTGGATAATTTTGCTGGTTTTTTCCTGGTTCCACAGATGCGGATGGTACTCGATCATATCGTATCCCACGCATATGACAACATCGGCACGGTCAAATCCGCAGGCAATGTAATCCTGCGCCTGCAGGCCGACTGTTCCCAGCGACAGGTCGTGCGAAAACGGGATGCTGCCCTTAGCCATAAACGTGGTCGCAACTGGTATATTCAGCTTTTCCGCAAAAGCGACCAGCGCGTCGTTGGCATCGGCGCGGACTACGCCGTTACCGGCCATTACCAGCGGGTAGCGAGCGTTCGATATGATCTCTGCCGCCTGGCTGATTTTATCCTGCGGCGGGACCGGTGGCTTGGCGCTTTGCACCTTCAGGGGTTCCTTGCCCTCGACCTGCATGGCGGCAATATTTTCAGGAAAATCGATAAAGCAGCCGCCTGGTTTTTCCGCCTCGGCCGCTTTGAACGCCTTGCGCACGATCTCACCGACTATTTCGGGCTCTCGAATCTGAACACTGTATTTTGAAATAGGCGCGAACAAGTTGACCAGGTCGAGTATCTGGTGGCTCTCCTTGTGCATGCGCGTGGTGGCGCCCTGCCCGGCGATGCCGATGATCGGCGCGTGATCCATATTGGCATCGGCAAAACCGGTCACCAGGTTGGTTGCACCCGGTCCGAGCGTAGCCAGGCATACACCCGCCTTGCCGGTGAGACGTCCGTAAACATCGGCCATGAAAGCAGCACCCTGCTCGTGCCGGGTGGTGATGAATTTTATTGTGCTGCCAATCATCGAATCCATCACGTCCAGATTTTCTTCGCCGGGGATGCCAAAAATATACTCGACACCCTCGTTTTCCAGACAGCGAATAAACAGATCACTTGCTTTCATTATTATTCCCCGATTCGATTTTCTGGAGCCTGCCTTTATGCCTACAGAACCAGAATGTTATTTCAGCTACTGAGCTATTTCCCGAATAGTTGACAGGTCGGCGCTTGTTCTGTCAGGAAATAACTCGTTAAGTGGCACCGATTTGCCACTATCCTGCACTACCCGGCAATGGAAGCGTCGTAACTGGCGTGGTTCTAGCACGCCGCAGGAATGCGCGATGATTCCGACTTCGTACTCAATTTGATCATGAAAGTAGGCCACTCGCCCGGCTTTGTTAATTGGGTCGAGTCCGCGCTGTAATTTTTCATCGTGGGTAGTGATGCCAGTCGGACAGGTATTCTTATTGCATTGCAGGGACTGGATACAGCCCAGCGCAAACATGAACCCACGCGCCGAGGTACAAAAATCCGCGCCCATGCACAGTGCCCAGGCAACGTTGGACGGATTGATTAATTTACCGGAAGCGATAACCCTGACACGATCGCGCAACCCGTGAAGGTTGAGTTTGTCGACCACCAGGGGCAGGCTTTCGCGCAGCGGTAGTCCGACTGCGTCGATCAAGGGCATCGGTGCGGCACCGGTACCGCCCTCCGCGCCATCGACGGTGATGAAATCCGGTGCGTTTTTTTCCGCGCCAAGTTCGTTTACACGCTCGAACAAATCGTCGAGCCAGTCGCTCGCCCCGATCACACTCTTAAAGCCGACTGGACGACCTGTAACATCGCGAATCCTGTTAATCATGGTGATCAAATCGCCTACCGAGTTGACATCCGGATGGCGGTTCGGGCTGATCGAATCCTCACCGACAGGGATGCCACGAATTTCGGCAATTTCTGGCGTCACCTTAGCACCGGGCAAAATGCCTCCTTTACCCGGCTTGGCGCCCTGACTCAATTTTATTTCAAACATTTTGACTTGCTCGTAATCGGCGAGCGTTTTCAATTTTTCATCGCTGAGATTACCCTCAAGATCGCGTACACCGTATTTTGCCGTACCTATTTGCACGACCAGATCGCAGCCCGCCTCGAGATGGAAAGGTGAAACACCGCCCTCGCCGGTGTTTATCCAGCAATGGGTTTTTTTGGCCCCGTTGGCCAAAGCGGTCACTGCGGGAGCAGAAATCGCACCGTAACTCATGCCGGAAATGTTATATAGAGATTGGCTCGTATAAGGTTTTTTTGCAAATGGCCCTATCACCATCTCCTCAGGTTCAACCGCGTCGACACCCAGGGTGGGGAAGCCACAGTTGAGGAAAATACTGGTCCCGGCAGGGCGTAAATCACGCGTCGATCCAAACGCCACGGTGGTGTCGATATGTTTGGCCGCACGATATACCCAGGAACGCTCTGCCCGGTTGAAGGGTAATTCCTCGCGATCCATCGAGAAGAAGTACTGGCGAAAGAATTCACCCAGGTGTTCAAAGAAATACCGAAAGTGTCCCACCACCGGATAGTTGCGCCGAATCGCCTGTTTGGTCTGAGTGACATCGGCGATATATACGACAATTAGCAGGACTATAGCCAGGCAGACAGCCAGTACAAACAGTGTGGCAACGATTGACAGAAATCCGGAAACGAACGAATTGACGGCATCGCCGACAAATGGCAAATCCATGGCAGCTCCTCAAATACTATTATTGGATCAGGCGACTATAACAGGCCGGCCTCTGCGGCCGATACTTTACAAGCTTTGGCTGACGACCGAGTCTGATCGCCTGGTTGCGGCTAAAACCTGGTTCATGACATCTATATTATAGCCTATAATAAGCGACCTGTAGCCTGGGCATTGCTTTGGCAACATTAATAACAATTCGGATTTGATCAGGGGAAACGATGGACAACATATCAGCGTGGTTTTCACAAAATGCACTGGATTGGGGGATTAAAATTACCCTCGCCCTGGCGATTTTTGTCATCGGTAAGTTCTTCGCCAGGCTAATTACCAATCTGCTCGAAAAGTCGATGCATCGCAGCGGTACCGATGCGATGCTGGTCAAATTTCTCGGCAATATCGCTTACGTGATCTTATTGGTCGCGGTGGTCCTGGCCGCGGTCGAGTCGCTCGGTGTCAATGTCATTTCGCTGATGGTTATCCTCGGTGCCGCCGGTCTCGCCGTTGGCCTCGCGCTCAAAGATTCACTGTCCAATATCGCCGCCGGAATGATGATCATTATCTTCCGCTCATTCAAAATCGGTGACTATATCACCGCAGGTGGCAGCTCGGGCACGGTCGATGAAATCGGCCTTTTTGCACATTGATGCATACCGGCGACAACCAGCGCGTTATCGTGCCGAATTCAACCCTACTGAGTGGCACCATAGTAAATGCCAGTGCACTACCGACGCGACGCGTCGAACTGGTATTTGGCATTGGATATGACGATAACATCGGCCAGGCACGCGATATTATCATGGCAATTCTAGAGGCCGACGAACGCGTTCTGAAAGATCCCGCACCTGCCGTAGCGGTCAGCGAACTCGCAGCCAGCAGCGTCAATCTCACTGTGCGCCCCTGGGCGAATGCAGAGGACCGGTGGGCGTTGCACACCGATTTGCTCGAACGGATCAAACTGGCCCTGGATGAAGCAGGAATCAGCATTCCGTATCCACAGCAAAACGTGCACCTACACGAAGTGAAATCTAAGAAACTCCTGAATTGAGTTTCGCTAGTTCGAGCATTTTGGTGAAATCTCCTTTCGGCATCGGTTTACCGAAAAGATAACCCTGTCCATAATCACAGCCCATTTCTATTAGGGCGGCAAGTTGTTCTTCTGTTTCAATGCCTTCAGCCACCACCTTCAGTTTCAAGCCATGGGCCATAGCTATGGCAGCGTTGGTGAGTTCTCGATCTGCTTCGTCGATGATAATATCATTAACGAAACTACGATCGACCTTAAGCACAGTAAAAGGAAACTTACGTAAATAGCTGAGCGATGAGTAACCAGTACCAAAATCATCCAGGGCTATACCCACACCGAGCTTGCTCAGTGCTGCAAGGGTGTCATCGATATAACTATGACCGCGCATTAACAAGCCCTCTGTAATCTCCATTTCCAAATACCTGGAAGCGATGTTGAACTTGTTCAACTCCTGTTCAATAAATGGCACCAGGCCAGGTTCTCTGAACTGGTTTGGAGAAAGGTTGACGGCCATACAAAACTTCTCGTTAAAGTCCTGATGCCATTGCGCGGTTGTTTTCAATGCTTCAGTCAATACATACTTTCCAATAGGAACAATTAGTCCAGTTTGCTCGGCGACAGGAATAAACTCTCCCGATGAGACATGACCGAGTGCCGGGTTATGCCAACGAAGTAACGCCTCAGCCCCAATGATCTTGCCACTACTGAGATCAAGCTTTGGCTGATAGAAAACATCAAACTCACCTCGCTCTAAGGCGCCATGTATTTGCTCTTCCAGGGCAAGCCGGCGCGCCAGGTCTCGGTTCATTTCATCAGTAAAGTAGGAATAGGTATTACGCCCAAGCCCTTTGGAATAGTACATAGCCGAATCAGCGCTTCGTAACAGCTCTGATGCGTCAGCACCATCTCCGGGGAAGATAGAAATACCAACACTGACGGTTATTATTAATTCTCGACTATCGATTCTGAAGGCATCCTTAAAACAACTGATGAGATTTTCCACTATTGGGTGTGCATCCCTCGCCTCGGCAAGATTGCCCAGCAGGATAATAAATACATCTCCTCCATGGCGTCCTACTGTATCCCCGCCTCGAACCACATTTTGTAGACGACTTGCTGCCTCGATCAAAAGTTTATCACCTGTTTCATGACCCAGGCTGTCATTGACCTTCTTAAAATCGTCTAAATCGAGGAATAGAACAGCAACATAGGTATTATCACGTTCCGCTTCACTCAATAGCTGGGTGAGACGATCAAGGGAGAGAAAACGATTTGGCAGATTGGTGAGGCTATCGAAATGTGCCTGATGAAGGATTTTTTCTTCGGCCCTCTTCAGTTCTGTAATATCTTGCACCATGGCAGTAAAAAAACTGCCATCATCAATTTCTACTGGCGACAGCCTGATATCCACTGGAATTTCACTTCCATCTTTACGACGTAAATAAAGATCCCTTCCCGAACCCATGGGTCGACTCTTTGATTGATTAAAATAACCTTGTCGTTGGTCTGTATGCTTGGCGAATTGCTCAGGCACTAATATTTCTACCGGCTGCCCAAGAAGTTCTTCTTCGGTATAGCCAGTCATTCTGGAAATTGCTGGATTAATTAATACGATCTCGCCTCGGACATCAACCAGCAATATACCATCGATAGCAGACTCCAATATTCCCCGAAATCTCGCCTCACTGTTAGCCAGATTTTTCTGGCTTTTTAGCAAGTCATGTTCAGCAACTTCCCGGGCCTCGACCATGGTATTAAAACCTGCGTTCAAGATATTTAGTTCTTTAATCCCACTGGGCTGTAATCGATGCTGAAAATCACCTTTAGCAACATAGTCGATAGCGTCACAGGCCTGTTGGATCGGTTTTATTGTTTTATTGGCGAGCTGGAGTACAAACCACACAAAGAAGAGAATGCCGCCCAGTGTCACGACAATGATCGTGAATAAGTCCTCCCAAATCGGTTGCGTGATACTGGAGGCCGGTACTTCAGAAACCAGTGTCCAGTTTAATGAGGGAATGGTTGTGCTCGTTCCAAAAACAGGTTCATTGATAACACCGATGTAGGTAACATCTACAGGCCATTCTTCATTAATCACTACTGATCGCGCTATGCCTAGATGCGTCATCAGCTCACCCGGTTTAAAATGACTTCCCTGAATTTCAGTGACCAAAGAACCACGGTGATCAAGAATGTAATCCTGGGTCTTTTCTGTCCCAATACCATGATACTCCTGCCCGATAGTTGGCCATATTTTACGGGCATAAACCATTGCAATCAGCACTGCCTTCACCGGCTTCCCGATGGGAACAGCCATACTGAAAACAATGGAACCCTCATGTGTCCTGGGAGAGCCAATATAGTCTCTGCCCATTAAGGGAATAACAACTTCAGGGTAGCTGTCATCCTTATTGCCGAACTGCCAGTGTGTCTCTGCTAATTGTAATTCTTCATCTGATGCCAACCTGTCACCCATGATGCCAATACTGGGATCGACAACAGCGATGACATCTGACTGCGTAGATAAAATTATCGCCTCCTGAATTGCTGGTTCTCTTTCAACCATGATCTTCAACAGGGTATTCATGCTTGTCAGGGCATCTGGATCATAGGTATGATCAATCAGAGAAGAGAGGGGGTAACTCTTGTTTCTGAGCAGAGTGTTAATGCGTTTGATTTCTGATTCGATATCATCGCGCAACATCTCATTGGCATGGCGTTCTAATGCCAGCACACTGTTTAAATCATTCTGATAAATTTGCTGGCCATACCAGATTGCCACGACCGTGACTGGCACAATACCAGCGAATAGAATCAAGGCTGTCCATGCCTGTTTAAGTGAAACTTTAAACTGCATAAAAATCTTATATTCCTCTCATTAATGTTGTTCTGCTTTTTTGACAAAAAAGCATATCAAAATAGGAACTAGTAAGGTCGTCAGGCACCCTGGGCTAGGGCTTCTGGGGGCACTAACACCAACTTCCCAGTATGCTTTTTTACGATAAAATCCTGCTGTGCTTGAACGATGTCTTCGAGTGCGTAAGACTTCGACACTACCGGCTTAACTGCACCGCTCTCGATATAGCCTACCAGATTTTCGAAAATAGTCTTGT
>JADFMY010000008.1 GCA_022563685.1 Pseudomonadota bacterium
CGGCAATCCCTGGCTTGGCGTACTGGCGGGCATGGCCGCTGGTGCTTTAATGTCTTTACTATTTGCGTTCGTGGTACTAACGCTGATGGGCAATCAGGTTGCTACTGGCCTGGCACTATCGATATTTGGTGGTGGATTATCGGCATTCGTGGGCAAACCTTACGAATCGGAGGTCCTCGAGACAGTGCCAACTTTTCGAATACCGCTACTGGCCGATATTCCGGTCATTGGGCCATCTTTATTTAACCAGCAACCCCTGGTTTATTTGGCCTGGGCGTTATTTGGTGGAATCGTCTGGTTTCTATACAAAAGCCGTTCGGGACTTCTACTGCGGGCAGTGGGTGAATCACCATCGTCTGCGCATGCGATTGGATATCCTGTCATTCGAATTCGCTATATGGCGACGCTATTTGGTGGCGCTATGGCCGGCATCGGTGGATCCTTTCTGTCGGTATTTTATACCCCCTTATGGGTCGAGGGAATGGTAGCAGGGCGTGGCTGGATCGCAATCGCGTTGGTGGTATTTGCCACCTGGCGTCCATTTCGCGTACTGGTAGGAGCGTACTTATTCGGCGGCGTTATGGTGGCACAATTTTTTGTTCAGGGCTCTGGACTGGATATCAATATTCCTTCGCAGTTTTTGTCGTTACTGCCGTACCTGGCAACGATCATAGTATTGGTGATCATTTCTCGTGATCAGAATACCGTGCGCCTGAATGCGCCGGTTTCGTTGGGGCAGTCATATCGTCCGGACGCATAGAAGGAAATGAATGAAGGAACGGAAATTAAGCAATCGTCATTCCGGCCTACGCGCCGGAATCTATAAAAAAGTGGCCGTTAGTTTAAGCATACGATGTAAATAGGTTCCGGCTCGGAGGCTGGAATGACGAATTAAATTTTATGAAGGTAGTTAAATTAAACCTAAAAATCCCAGGAGGATTATAAAATGGTAATAGAAAACAAACTCGTTAAAAAACTGGCAACAACAACGCTAATTGTTTTAGCCAGCTTATTTAGCGCTACATCGATGGCGGCACAGGATATCACCGTCGGATTTGTCTATGTAAGCCCCATCGGTGATGCTGGGTGGACTTATCAACACGACCTGGGTCGGCTGGAAATGGAAAAGAATACGGGTGTAACAACCAAGTATGTTGAAAACGTACCCGAAGGCCCTGACGCCGAGCGTGTCATTCGTGAGATGGCAAAACGTGGCGACAAGGTCATATTCGCCACCAGCTTTGGATATATGAATCCTATGTTGAAGGTTTCGAAGCAATTTCCAGATACTGCATTCGTTCACGCTACCGGCTATAAGATGGGCAAAAACATGGGCCTTTATAATGCGCGTTTTTACGAAGGTCGCTATCTGACTGGCGTTATAGCGGGTGAAGTGACTAAATCCAATGTCCTCGGATATGTTGCGGCATTTCCAATTCCAGAAGTACTGCAGGGAATCAATGCATTCATCCAGGGCGCTCGCAGTGTTAACCCAAAGGCTGAACTGCGCGTGATATGGGTTAATTCATGGTTCGACCCGGGTAAAGAGCGTCAGGCTTCGATGACACTGATGTCACAAGGCGCCGACGTTATTACTCACCACACGGATTCTACCGCGGTGGTACAGGCTGCCGAAGAAAGAGGCAAGTATGCGTTTGGCTATCACTCTGATATGTCGAAATATGGCTCTACGGCACATCTGACCGCGGCTACCCATCATAGGGGTAACTATTACACTAAGGTCGTTAAGGCGGCAATAGCAGGCAACTGGAAACCGGAAAATGTTTGGGGTGGGTACAAGGAAGGCATGATAAAGCTCGCGCCTTTGAATCCATCGCTTCCGGCAGAACTGCGTAATCGTATTGCCAGCATGGAAAAACAGCTTACCGCGGGCACCTTGCATCCGTTTGCTGGCCCGGTGGTCGATCAGGATGGAAAAATTCGTGTAGTAGCGGGAGAAACCATGAGCGATGGTGACTTGAGTGGAATGGATTATTACGTCGAAGGTGTGGTAAGCAAGCTGTAGAAGTTAAAATGCCACAATAGTTATTGTGAGTCTGGATTATCTGTTTAGCAGGCAATCCAGGCTCGCGATGATCCTAAATAACATTGCTTAATTGAACCCAATTGCATTTACTTACGCCTTTAAACCCAATATTAGTCATTTCCGCGACCCTTCGCCCGTCATTCCCGCGGAGGCGGGAATCTTGAAACAGTCGCCGTTCAATAGATTCCGGCTCTGCGGCCGGAATGACGGGTTAAATTAATGGAAGCTTATCTCCTCGATTGGGTGAACTTGCTAATCCGCTGGGTACACTTAATTGCCGGCGTGGCCTGGATCGGGGCCTCATTTTATTTCGTCATGCTCGATAATTCGTTATCGAAACCGGTCAAGGGTGACGATGTCACTCGGGGTGTATCGGGTGAATTGTGGGCGGTACATGGCGGCGGCGTATACCACAGCCAAAAGTTTCTCGCCGGGCCGCAGGGCGAGCCACTTTCCGAACATTTACACTGGTCGAAATGGGAAGCCTATAGCACCTGGCTTTCTGGCATGGGATTACTCGCGATCGTCTACTGGTTTGGCGCCAATACCTACCTGATCGACCAGCAGGTAATGCCGTTAACACCGCTGGTTGCAATTGCGATCAGTATCGGATTTATCGTCGGTGGCTGGTTCATCTATGACACTCTCTGTCAGATACTCAATGGCAAGGACACATTGTTGGCCGTGGTCATCTTTATTTTCGTCATGCTCAGCGACTGGCTACTATTTCAGCTATTTAGCGCGCGGGCTGCATATCTGCACGTGGGTGCGATGATGGGCTCGATCATGGTTGCCAACGTGTATTTTCATATCATTCCGGGCCAAAAGAGCATGGTCGCCGAGATCAGAGCAGGTCAAACACCCGATCCCATATACGGCATCATTGGCAAGCAACGCTCGGTGCACAATACTTATTTCACCCTGCCGGTTTTATTCATCATGATCAGTAACCATTACCCGATGACCTACAGCCACGAACAGGGCTGGCTGGTGCTGGGCTTTATTATGATGGCCGGTGTATTGATACGGCAGTATTTCGTCCTGCGCCACAGTGGTAATGCCAATATAGTGTTACCGGTTATAGGTATCGTTTTGTTGCTGGCGATGGTTGCTTACCTGCTTCCATCGACACCCGAGGATATTCAAACTGGCTCGGTAAGCGATGCAGAGATTCAACAGGTGGTCAATGCCCGGTGTATCGCCTGTCATGCCAAATCTCCGACCCACCCCGGTTTTGTCAGCGCACCGCTCGGATTGGTGTTTGAAACCATTGAACAGATCAAACAAAACGCAGTAAAAATTGCGACTAGCGTACAAACTCGGTATATGCCGATCGGCAACCTGACGCAAATGACTGATCAAGAACGGGCACTGATAGCAGCCTGGTACGCGCAAACTTTACCTGCGCAATGACTCGCAGCGATGAACAGTCGATCTGAAGCGCTGGACAACGACAGCTGCGACAGGGCCATCCGCGGCAGTTTTTTGCATTTTGTCGGAGACCCGGACGAGCAGGACGATGCCTGCGAATATATTGAGGACGGCCTGTTAATATTGAAGCAGGGCAAAGTCACCGTTTTGGGAGAAGCCCTCGATTGGCTCGATTCTTTACCCGACGGCATCGAATTGCACGATTACTCCGGCAAATTAATCATGCCCGGATTTATCGATACCCATACGCATTACCCACAAACCGATATGATTGCCAGTTACGGAGCGCAACTGCTCGAGTGGCTGGAAAAATACACCTTTCCGACCGAGCGTCAATTTTCTGATCGGAGCTTCGCCGATGGTGTCGCAGATTTTTTTTGCGACGAACTACTGCGCAACGGCACTACCACCAGTGCGGTTTATGCCACCATACATCCTGAATCGGTCGATGCGATATTCAGTGCCGCGCAAAAACGCGATATGTGTCTGATTGCTGGAAAGGTGATGATGGATCGCAATGCGCCTGAATATCTTTGCGATACTGCCGAGTCGAGTTATACGCAAAGCGCTGAACTGATAGGTCGCTGGCACCAGAAAGGTCGTTCGCTCTATGCAGTAACACCGAGGTTTGCGCCCACTTCAAGTGAGCAACAACTAGAAGCCGCGGGGCAATTGCTAAAAGACTTCCCCGGCCTGTACCTGCAGTCGCATGTGGCCGAAAACCAGGCCGAAATAGCCTGGGTTGCAAAATTATATCCCGATCGTCGTAGTTACCTCGACGTCTACGATTTTTATGAATTACTGGGCCAGCGTTCGATCTATGGGCACTGTATTTACCTGGATGACTCGGACCGCCAACGCATGGCGGAAACGGGGGCCGCGATAGCCTTTTGCCCAACTTCGAATTTATTCCTGGGCAGCGGTTTATTTAGCATCGACGATGCTAAAAAGCAAAATATCAGGCTTGGCGTAGCCACCGATGTCGGTGGGGGCACCAGTTTTAGCCTGTTGCAAACCCTGAATGAAGCTTACAAGGTAAGCCGAATGGCTGGCCAGACCCTGACATCGATGAAGGCCTTTTATCTGGCTACGCTGGGCGGCGCGAAGGCACTTTATCTGGATCACCAGCTGGGAAATTTCGCAGTTGGCAAGGAAGCAGACTTCGTGGTGCTGGATTTGGCGGCGACACCGCTGATGAAACGACGCATGGCGAGAGCCGACTCAGTAGCGGATCAATTATTTGCATTGATGATGATGGGCGACGACCGCGCGGTTCACGCGACTCATGTCATGGGTCAATGCCAATACAGTCGAGTTTAGAAATCGTGTCAACGCTTTTGTTAGAGCATGCGGAAGTGCTGGTCACGATGGACAGGGACCGCGGTGAAATAGCCGATGGCGCGATACTGGTCAATGACCGGCAAATTCAATGCGTCGGTACCACCAGCGAAGTGCGCCAATGGCTGCTGGATAACAAACAAAAAGCCGATAAAATCATCGACGCCAGTGGTACGGTGATATTGCCCGGCCTGGTCAACTGTCATCACCACCTGCATCAAACGCTGACTCGCAGTATCGGTACAGCGCAGGGTTTATCCCTGTTTGACTGGTTGAAAACCCTTTACCCGATCTGGGGCAAAATGGACAGCGAAGCGGTTTATGTCAGCGCCAAACTGGGCCTGGTGGAATTGATGTTGTCGGGTGCAACCACGGTTGCCGATCATCTATACCTGTTTCCGAACGATGTAAAACTGGACGATGAGATTCGCGCAGCACAGGAGCTGGGTGTTCGATTTCATCCGAGCCGCGGTAGCATGAGCCTGGGACAGAGTCAGGGCGGATTGCCTCCCGATGAAGTTTGCGAAAACGAAGAGGATATTCTCGCAGACTGTAAGCGCGTGATCGAAACCTTTCATGACCCTGCGCCACTATCGATGTTACGCATTGTCCTCGCGCCCTGCTCGCCATTTAGTGTCACGGCTGATTTAATGAAAAAAACCGCCGAACTGGCGCGTCGCTATCCAGCCGTGAACCTGCATACTCATCTGGCCGAAAGTATCGATGAAACTCGATTTTGCCAACAACAGTATGGCATGCAGCCGCTGGAATATATGCAAAGCCTGGGTTGGACCGGCGACGATGTCTGGTTTGCTCACACGGTGTATCAGAATGCGGAAGAAATAGCCACGCTAGCGCGAACTAGAACCGGCGTGTGCCATTGCCCTAGTAGCAATATGATTCTCGCCTCGGGCATTGCGCCCATTCGTGAAATGCTCGACGCAGAGGTTCGAGTCGGGCTTGGTGTCGATGGTTCCGCGAGCAACGACAGTAACCATTTACTCGGGGAAGCGCGGCAGGCGATGTTATTACAACGAGTGGGTTGGCCCGGGTTTGAATCGAAGGCCGATCGATTATCCGCGCGTGAAGCTCTGGAGATTGCCACTCTCGGCGGTGCGGCGGTATTGGGGCGTAATGATATCGGTAGCCTGGAGTCAGGCAAGGCAGCGGATATGGTTGCTTTTCGCATCGACGATTTGCAACACGCCGGCGGCTTGAGCGACCCGGTTGCCGCCTTGTTGACCTGCGCACCTGGGAGCGTCTGGTTATCGGTGATAAATGGCCAGATCGTGGTGGAAAATGGCGAATTTCCGGGGCTCGACATCGAGGCTTTAGTGACAAGACATAACCAGTTATCACAGCAGTTGCTTGAAAAAGCAGGTGCACAATAATTTGAGGCATTAGAAATAATTATGAGTGACACCACTCCCGATTTTGTTAACCACTGGATTAACCTCGCCGCGCAGCGCCTGGGGGCCAGGCCCATTTATTGCACCGACGATTTCTTCGCCGAGTGCAGTCGCATGCTCGAGCCTCAGGCGCCGGTTTTTATCGACGGTAAATTCGATGACAACGGTAAATGGATGGATGGCTGGGAAACACGTCGGCGACGCGACGGTGGTTACGACCATGCCATCGTACAGCTGGGGCTCGCCGGTATCATTAAAGGTATTGACGTCGACACGACCCATTTCACCGGCAATTATCCCCCGGCAGCGTCCCTCGATGCCTGCCACAGCGAGGGTGACCCGGATGCCGAAACGACCTGGGTAAACCTGGTCCCATCGGTTAGCCTGAACGGTAATAGTCACCATTATTTTGAAATTAGCGAGGGCCAGAGCTTTACCCATGTGCGCCTGAATATATACCCGGATGGCGGTATTGCACGGCTTAGAATATATGGTCAGGTGCAATGCGACTGGGCACAAAAGGACAGGGATCGGGTATACGACCTGGCCGCGAGCGAGAATGGTGGCCGCGCTATTGCCTGGAACGATGCTCATTTCGGATCGGCCGCGAACTTGCTTGCACCGGGAAGAGGTGTGAATATGGGCGATGGTTGGGAGACACGGCGTCGCCGTGAGCCGGGTAATGACTGGTGTATTATTGAACTGGGCCATGCCGGGATAATCGAACAGGCGATCGTCGATACCGCGCATTTCAAGGGTAACTATCCAGATCGTTGTTCGCTACAGGCGGCGCTGATCGAAGGCGGTACGGTAGATTCGATTATCACGCAAAGTATGTTCTGGCCCGATCTGTTACCCGCCAGTAAACTGGAAATGGATAATATTCACGAGTTTGCCGAAACGATCCAGGCAATCGGCCCGGTAAGCCATGTGCGCTTAAACCTGTTTCCAGATGGTGGTGTGAGCCGCCTGCGCTTGTTTGGAAAAATAAACTGAGAATTTTTATGAGTGCCGAGAAACTAGCAGTAGTACCCTTAACACAAGATGCGTTTGCACCCTATGGCGATGTGATCGAAAGCGAAGGTCGCGAATCGTATTTTATCAACAATGGCATGGCCGAGCGTTTTCACGCGCTCGCGCGGGTCGAAACAAAAGGCGACGAAGCCTATCCGGTGATAAGCCTGGTCAAAAGTAAAAAATTTGAGTTACCACGTCATGTAGATCATGTCGAACACCATCCATTGGGCAGCCAGGCTTTTCTGCCGATCGATCAAACGCCGTTTGTCGTTGTAGTCGCCAAAGCAGGCGAAGCACCGACCCCCGATCGACTGCAGGCCTTTGTAACCAATGGTCGGCAGGGCATTAATTATCACGCGGGCACCTGGCACCATGTATTGCTGACCCCTTATGGTGCGATGGATTTCCTCTGTGTTGACCGGGGCGGCGAAGGCAATAACTGTATCGACCATTTTTTCGATCAGGACCAGCATAGAGAGTTGTTGATACCGAATGTTTAGTGCGGCCTAGTCGAGCCCCAGGCAATATGGCAATATAGCGCGCTTCGATCATTCCTGTCACATGGTGCCGGATGGACAAAACCTATATTTCAGCCCAGCAATTACTGGTAGATTCTTTTCATCTCGCAAACCTGGTTTACCAGGATGACTTCCGGCCGCAGTTTATTATTGGTATCTGGCGGGGTGGGGCACCGGTCGGCATCGCGGTGCAGGAATTTTTTGAATTCAAGGGTGTTAAAACCGATCATATTTCGGTACGAACATCGTCTTATTACGGTATCAACAAACAGTCGAAGAAGATCAGAGTGCATGGATTGCATTACTTGATTGAAAATGCTAACGCCGACGATAAGCTTTTGATCGTCGATGACGTGTTCGATTCAGGCCGTAGTGTCGCGGCCTTGATCAAGGCTATTCGTAAACAGTCCAGGCTTAATACGCCGGGTGATATTCGCGTGGCCTGCCCCTGGTATAAGCCGGGTAAAAACCAGGTCGATTTTGAGCCCGATTATTACCTCCACCAGAGCGAAGAATGGCTGGTGTTCCCGCACGAGCTAGAGGGCCTGAAAATGTCGGAAATTGTGGCAGGGAAGAGTGACTTGTCGGATGTTCTGGATCTGTTTAAGTAGGGCCGAATTTATTCGGCCAACACTAAATCGGTCGAATGAATTCGATCCTACGATAATCCATGGCTGCCCGAGTAACCGCTTCGAGCAGGGGATTTCCAGCTATCTAAAGAATCTTCTGCCGGTTTAAATATTTCTACCAGTAGTGGATAGCACGGTGTGCTGTCATCGGAATGGCTACTACCACAGTCTCCACCAGGACAGGTAGAGAGCGCGCCCAGCAAATCAATTTCGGCAAAAAATTCGATAAAGTCTCCCGGTCGTACCGGGCTTGCTTTCATGAAATATTGATGCGTGTCATGGGTAAACCCGGTACACATAAATACATTCAACACATCGTGGATATGCAGTTCGGCTTCCCTGGGTAAAATGTCTTTGGCCGTTACCAGTGCGCGGGTCAGGTTGGAGTGGCAGCAGTGATGGTAATCCAACCCCTTGAGCATAAAGTTGGTGTAGGGATCGCAACGGGTGCCGATCACATCGTGAATACCACCACCATCCTCATCCCAGCCATACCAGTCGAGGGTATCGTGGGTGATAGTAGCCATCGGCCGCAATCCGGGCAGTGAACTCCATAGGCGATCGCCAGTACTCACATGAGTGGCATGCAGTTGGCGGGTTTTACCGCTGAAGAATCGCTCCGAAAGATCGTGCGCATTCCACAGATTTAAATCGCCCACCTGCGGCCCTTCGATACTGACGATACGAAAGAAATGGCCTTCCGGGACATTGAACGTAGCGCCATCACGAGGTGCCACAGTCAGTTCGGAAACTTTTGTCATGTTCTGACGTACCTGCTCGTATAACTTCATATCACACGGGGGTAATTGATCGATGCTGTAGCAAATCAACGCGGGTGCTGCGCGACGCTCGGCTGCGTCCTCGGGTGGGACATGATGAATAGTATCAGACATTTTGCTGTTCCAGCGGGCGGGATTGAAAGGCCTGGTGAGTATATCAGTAATGGTAGGGTGCAATAACCAAAGGGCATTGCACCTCATGAAATCTGTTTGATTTACTGTTGTAGCAATTCCATCATGTCGGTCACGCTAGTGGCTTCAAACGTATTTTGAACCGAACAAATGGCGAGTATTCGCTCGGATTTTTCGACGCTGATTTTAGCGCGTAGGTAGCGTTCAAACTTCGCTTTCAACAGGGGGATTCCTTCGTCGCGTCTACGCCGGTGTCCGACCGGATAATCGACCACGACTTCATCGGTCGAAGATCCATCCTTGAAGAATATCTGTAACGAATTGCCGATGGCGCGTTTATCAGGTTCGAGGTATTCACGCGAAAATCGTTCATCCTCGGAGACTTCCATGCAGTCACGCAATGCATCGACCCGTGGGTCGGAAGCGACATTGTCTTCATAGTGCTCGGCCTGTAAGTCCCCCTTTAGTAATCCGATTGCGACCATATACTGTAGACAATGGTCGCGGTCAGCCGGGTTATCGAGCGGACCGGTCTTGTTGATGATGCGATCACCAGACTCCTGGGTCTTGATAACGATGCGATCGACTTCATCGACTCGATCGACGAGCTGCGGATGCAGGGTAACCGCAGCCTCGATTGCGGTTTGCGCATGAAATTCGGCTGGGAATGAAATCTTGAAAAGAATATTCTCCATCGTGTATGTACCGTAGCCCTGGGTGAATTTAAGCGAATTCTTGCCGAATAATACATCCTGAAAGCCCCAGGTGGGTGCCGTAATCGCCGAGGGATAACCCATCTCACCGCGCAACGCGGTGAAGGCCAGGAATAGTCCTCGTGAAGTAGCGTCCCCTGCAGCCCAGGATTTTCTCGACCCGGTATTCGGTGCATGACGGTAGGTGCGCAGCGATGAACCGTCGAGCCAGGCCTGGGATACCGCGTTCAGACATTCGTCTCGCGTGCAGCCGAGCATTTGTGCGGTGACTGCGGTTGAAGCAATGCGGACCAGCATAACGTGGCATAGCCCGACACGATTGAACGAGTTTTCGAGTGCGATTATGCCCTGTATTTCGTGCGCCTTGATCATCGCAATCAATACGTCACGCATACCCAGTGATGTCTGCCCTTCGCGTACCCGTTTTCGAGACAGGTAATCGGCGAGCGCTAAAATTGCGCCTAGATTATCTGACGGATGGCCCCATTCGGCCGCGAGCCAGGTGTCGTTGTAATCGAGCCATCGCACCATCGCGCCTATATTCCAGGCGGCACGTACCGGGTCGAGTTCGTACGAGGTTCCCGGTACGCGCGCACCATTACCGGGCATGTCGGCGCCGGGCACGATGGGCCCGAGTAATTTGGTACAGGCCGGATAACTCAATGCCAACAGGCCGCAGCCTATGGTGTCCATCCAGTCGTAACGGGCGGTTTGCATCGCTTCTTCGGATTGGGTGACGTCATAGTCGAAAACATAGTCGACGATATCCTGAATCACCTGGTCGAAATCCGGACGGCTGGCGTCCAGTACAGCAGCTTTGCTCATGCTTGGGTAATCCGGTTATCGATACCTGAGTTATCTTTCAGAAATTGGGGTGAAAGCCAGGTTTTCAGGCCCGGTATAGTTGGCCGAAGGACGGATAATTTTGCCGTCCTGTCGCTGTTCGACAATATGCGCACCCCAGCCGCTTGTCCTGGCAATCACGAATAATGGGGTAAACATGTCGGTGGGCACACCCATCTGGTTGTAGGATATGGCCGAAAACCAGTCCAGATTCGGGAACATATTCTTAAGTTCCCACAACACGCTTTCGAGACGTTCGGCTATATCGTACATTAACCTGTCGTCGTTCTCGTCGGAAAGCTGCTTGGCCAGGCGTTTAATCACTTCATTGCGCGGATCGCTTATCGTATACACCGGGTGACCGAAACCGAGTACGATTTCCTTATTGGCGACACGTTGACGAATGTCGGCTTCGGCTTCATCGGCTGAGCGATAACGTGACTGAATTTCGAAAGCTGCCTCATTGGCGCCACCGTGTTTGGGACCGCGTAATGCACCGATGGCGCCGGTCACGCCTGAATACATATCCGATCCGGTTCCAGCAATCACACGCCCGGTAAAAGTCGATGCGTTGAATTCGTGTTCGGCGTAAAGAATCAGCGAAATGTGCATCGCCTTTACCCAGGAATCTGGTGCTGGTTTGCCATGCAGCAGGTGCAGAAAATGTCCGCCGATCGAATCGTCGTCGGTCACCAGCTCGATACGTTTATTGTTATGAGTGAAGTGATACCAGTAAACCAGCATCGAGGCAAAGCAAGCCATCAGTCGATCGATAATATCGCGCGCAGCATCGACGTTATGATCGGCCGCTTCGGGGTCCTGGCATCCGAGCGCGGAGCAACCGGTACGCATAACATCCATCGGATGGGTGTGAGCGGGTAGTTGTTCGAGGACTGTTTTGACAGTTTTCGGCAGGTCGCGCATTGACTTTAGTTTGGTTTTGTATGCGTCAAGCTCGGCCTGATTCGGTAGCGTTTCATGCACGATCAAATAGGCGACTTCTTCGAATTCGCAGGTTTCGGCGATGTCGAGAATATCGTATCCGCGATAATGCAAGTCGTTACCGGTACGCCCAACGGTACAGATCGCAGTATTACCTGCGGTCGTGCCCGAAAGCTCAACCGATTTTTTAGGTTTGAAAGCGGGTGTTTCGCTCATGATTGTTCCTCATTAAATAACTGGTCTAGAGTCTGCTCGTATTGGTGATAATCGAGAAAGTCGTAGAGTTCCATGCGCGTTTGCATCGTATCGACGACGTTTTGCTGGGTGCCATCGCGAAGAATATGCTGATACACATTGAGTGCCGCGAGACTGGCCGCTCGAAACGCACTGAGCGGATAAAGCGATAACTTCACCCCCACCGAAGCCAGTTGTTCGATGGTAAATAACGGTGTGGCGCCAAATTCGGTAATATTTGCGAGCACTGGAACCCCGACCGCATCGACAAACTGGCGGTACTGGTCGAGTTCGGTCATAGCTTCAGGAAATATCATATCGGCACCGGCTTCGACGCAGGCTATGGCGCGATCGACCGCGGCATCCATGCCCTCAACTGCGAGCGCATCGGTACGCGCCATAATCACAAAATCGTGGTCACTACGTGCATCGACTGCGGCCTTGACCCTGTCCACCATCTCCGCCTGCGAGACGATAGCCTTGTTGGGGCGATGACCGCAACGTTTCTGCATGACCTGATCTTCAATATGAACACCAGCCACATTGGCGCGTTGCATTTCGCGGATACAGCGCGCGATATTAAACGCACCACCCCAGCCGGTGTCTATATCGACCAGCAGTGGCAACGAACTGGCACCGGTAATTCGAGCGGCGTCTTCGAGTACATCTTTCAGGGTCGAGATGCCCAGGTCGGGTATACCTAAAGAGCAGGCGGCGACGCCGCCACCCGAAAGATAGAGTGCTTTATGACCGCATTTTTCGGCCATGATCGCGTTATAAGCGTTGACCGCACCGACGACTTGCAGAGGATTATTCTGTTCGACTGCCTGGCGCAATCTGCGACCTGGTGAGAGTGTATTATTCATGCTTCTCCTCGAGAATCGTTTTAACAATTTTCCACGCGCCGCTTATATGGCGTCGCATGAGTAATTCGGCCAGCTCCTCGTCACGAAACGCGATCGCGCTTGCGATTTGCCTGTGTTGCTCCAGCGAAATTTGAGGTCGGGCGGGTGCCTGGCCAGACTGATGCCGGCACATACGGATCAATTGGTAGAGCTCACCGTTAAGATTATCCAGTATCCACCGATTTTGACTCGCGACTGCGATGCGATAATGAAAATCGATATTGCCTTCGCTTTGAAAGTAAAATTTTCCTTCGGCTTTGCCGATATCCCGTTCGTGCTGATTCAATAATTCCATCAACGAGCGGATATCTTCATCCGTCATATGCCTGGCCGCGAGTCTTGCCGCCATGCCTTCCAGACATTCGCGTGCAACATAAATGTCTTCGATCATCTTGCTATCGAGAGCGACGACACGGGAACCCGCGTGTGGCACTCGTACCACCAGCCTGATCTGTTCGAGCCGATGAATCGCCTCGCGCAATGGCCCGCGACTGATCCCGTACTTGAGCGCGAGATCTGATTCGACTATTTTGCTGCCCTGCGATAACCGCCCGGCAATAATGTCAGACTTGATGCTCTCGAAAGCGCGACTGGCGAGAGTTTGCGTTTCGGTAGACAAGACGGTAGGGAGCGAAGATTTTAATGTATTGTTGACAATAATAATAAATATAAGCAAATTTACCTAAAAATATGCAGAATTTAACCTTTATTGTCAACAATTATTATTTATTAAGAAGTTGAATAGATTGCGGACTAAGCTATAAACGCTATTCCTGTTGAGGAAAGCGATTATTAATCCTCACGATTAAATTGCTTAATAGTGGTATTAAAGTGTTATATAAGATCACCAATGACGTTATATTGGACAGGTACGGTTGGATCGCGGATCACCCCTGCCAGATTCAATCGAGTGTAAGCTACCGGAATTACGGCAGTAACACGCCGTAGCTTTCAATTGGGAGTCAGAGAGGAAAACCATGAGCAGCGAGACCGTAACCATTATCGACGACGCTACTGGCAAAAAAGTACAGTTACCACTGCTTTCGCCCACTAGCGGTCCAAAAACTATCGATATAAGCACCCTGTACAAGGAGCTGGGCTATTTCACCTATGACCCGGGATTTATGTCCACCGCCAGTTGCTCCAGTGCTATTACTTTTCTCGACGGTCAGAAAGGTGTGTTGCAATATCGCGGTTACCCGATCGAACAGTTGGCCGAACAAAGCTCGTACCTCGAAGTCTGTTTTATTCTGATCAACGATAAATTACCCAGTCGCCAGGAGCTGGTCGATTTTGTAAACGAAGTTACTAATCATACGATGCTGCATGAAGCGTTGAAGCGATTTTATAGTGGATTTCGTCGGGACGCCCATCCGATGGCTATCATGGTCGGCGTGGTGGGTGCGCTTGCAGCGTTTTATCACGATCACATGGATATTCAAAACCCGGAACACCGTAGGATTACCGCACTTCGCCTGATCGCAAAAATACCGACTATTGCAGCCTGGAGCTATCGCTACGCGATGGGTAAGCCGTTTATTTACCCGAATAATAGTATGAGCTATACCGAAAACTTCCTGAATATGATGTTTTCGATGCCTTCCGAGGTATATCACCCCGACCCATTGCTGGCCAAGGCGCTAGACTTGATTTTGATCCTGCATGCCGATCACGAGCAAAACGCCTCGACAGCGACCGTTCGCCTGGCTGGCAGCTCTGGCGCAAATCCGTTTGCGGCGGTGGCGGCAGGTATCGCTGCCCTGTGGGGGCCGGCGCATGGTGGTGCGAACGAAGCGGTGATTCGAATGTTGATGGATATCAATGAATCGGGTAAATCACTGCAATCGTTTGTCGATCGCGCCAAGGACAAGGATGATAGTTTCCGGTTGATGGGATTCGGACATCGGGTATACAAAAATTATGATCCGCGCGCCAAATTGATTCGTAAAATTTGTCATCAACTATTGGGCGATATGGAATCGACTGGCGAACAAAAGAAATTGCTCGAAACAGCGATGGCACTCGAAAAGGTAGCGCTCGAAGACGACTATTTCGTCAAGCGTAATCTGTATCCCAATGTTGATTTTTATTATGGTATCATCTTCCTTGCGATGGGTATTCCGATGAATATGTTTACTGTCATATTGTCGATGGCCCGTACTATCGGATGGATTACGCAATGGACTGAAATGGTATCGGATGAAAACTACAAAATTGGCCGACCGCGACAGCTATACACGGGACCGATCGATCTGGAATATATTCCGATGGATAAACGCTAATAAACCCATATATTTAAAACCCCTACCGAGAAATAATTAGAGAGCCAGTCGCATGTTACAGGTCGATCGAGACCATACGGCACCCTATCCGAAGCCGGTAGATGTCGAAACCCATCACACGCTGCCCGATTTCATGCAAAACCGTGGTGGCGTTTCACTACGTCCTGGAGATGGCATTATCCATTCCTGGATGAACCGCATGTTATTACCGGACACGGTAGGTACTGGTGCGTATTCGCATACCCGGTTTCCCATTGGTATTTCATTTCCGGCGGGTTCCGGACTGGTTGCATTTGCTGCATCGACCGGTTTGATGCCACTGGATATGCCCCAATCCGTGCTGGTGCGATTCAAAGGTGACATGCAACCCGGCCCCCACAATCACCTTGTGTGATCTGGTTAACGCCATTCCCTACGTGGCGATTCAGGAAGGGCTATTGACAGTGGCCGATGATGTTTATAGATACCTCAATTTTGACCAAATGGGAAATTACCGGTCAGCTGCCGATTCGGCTTTTTCGGTGAAGGTGGCCTAGGAGTCTGTCGGACTCCCCTGCCTTCAGATACTAATTATCACAGAGGGCTTTTACCTTACGCACGACGGCATCAAATTCCGCGCCGCTGGTAATTAATAATTGTTCTTTAGCCTGGTGACATTCGCTGGCATCTTCCTCAATTTTCCGAAGTAATGATTTTTCTATAGAGGAGTGTTGGCCGGCAGCCTGGCAATAGACCGTCGAAACACGCCGCAAATTAGTGTGCGTGCCGGATTCAACAGCAACACAGTCACCTGCCTGCATTCCGTCCTGCTCGGTCAAAATTTTAAATTCTTTGTTATTTTTGCCTTTTAAAATATAGGCGAAAGCGTTATTAGAACCTTCTGCAATTAAAGTAGTACCACCCAGTAAAGCGGCGCCTACTACTGCTCCACTGACCGCATCGCGACGATTGCCACCAAAACCACCCAGCAACCCCCATAAGCCTCCTATAGCCGCGGCTTTACCCGCTTCTGATTTTAACTTCACCTGCTCGACACTGACAACAGTGGCGTAAGAAATCGAAATGCGCCTATTCATGCTGTCACGACTCACCCCATCTGAAGCACAGCCGAAAATAAGAATACTCAGAAAAGCCAATAGAAAGTATTTCTTTATGGTTGATACAAAATGGTTGGCAGCTTTCATGGCAATCTACTCATCTCTCAATTTCCAGGTGTTTGACACCCATCATATAAAAAAATCTCAATAACCTCTACACAATATCTCCTGGGGTTCTATTCCCAGCAGTTTGCCGCGTGGTAATTCATTTGCTTTTTGTCGGCCAACTCGGTTGAGCGGCCTGCCAAAATGATAGTCTACTCGACGTCAAAGGGTATAATGCGCTGTGAGGAAATATTATTATACGGAGATAATAGATGAAAAAAGGATACAGAAATTTAGTACTACTGGCCGTGCTAATGTTGCACCCGCTCGGGGCATTGGCGCAGGAAGGTCATTTCTCCCTTGCCGTGGGTCTTGGCAATTCGCAGTTCGATTTAAACGAGCCAGGCCTGGTGAGTAACTACACCATGTTAACCAGCACAAGTAGCTTTTCCGATAGTGTCACCTCGTTTAGCTTTTTCGTTGGCTACCAACTGGACCCATACCTTTCTCTGGAATCGGAATTCGTTTCGGCGGGCGATGTTACCGCCACGGAAGCGGGTCTTGTATCCAAACTATTTGATGTCAGTATATTGTCGATCACCGTGGCGTTGTCGAATCAGGTTAGCGAAAGGATCAGGCTGTTCGGGCGCATAGGTACTCATTTCTGGAATATATCCGAAAGCACCGGCGCGGTGAATACGATTAATAATGCAGTGGATTTAACCTATGGCCTGGGTGTTGATTTCAACGTCTATGGAGATCGTTCCCGGCAACTCCGATTGCAATGGAATCATTATGAATACGATGGCGTTTTCATCGATGCCGGCGACATCATATCGGTGAATTTATTGTTCCAGATCGGCGGCTATTAAGGTAAATCGCGCGGTAGTAATTTCCTTAATGTGTATTGGGTTCGCCCCAACATGGTTTACTCGCCTGTACCCTGCTATAGGTCATGGCAATACGAGCTATTTGTAATAACCATTTGATGCCTTCAGCGTTTGTGAATACTCTGCGGTCTGATTTCAACCCGGTGGATAACTATATTCACTCACTCTAACCCGTTACCAACTAAGGTTCCATCACTATGCAATTTACTTATGAACGCGAATTTACCTATACCCGCAGTTACCGCGGCCCCGTCCGTTGTGTCATTCTCGACTGGGCTGGCACTACCATGGACTTCGGTTGTATGGCGCCAGCAGTGGTTTTCCGCCAGGTATACGAAAAAGCCGGTGTTCCTATCAGCCTCGAAGAAGCCCGAGTCCCGATGGGAGCTCACAAAAGAGTCCATATTGGTTTGATTAGTGAAATTCCCAGTGTACGGCGTCGTTGGGTAGAAAAGCATGGCACCGAACCCACTGACGAAGATGTGGGCCGCATGTTCGACGATTTTGTTCCGATGCAAGAGGCCTGCCTGTCTGAATATTCGCAACTGATTCCAGGTACGCTGGAAGTGATTGGCGAATGCCGCAAGCGGGGTTATAAGATCGGGTCGACCTCCGGTTATCTCCCCGGCATGCTGGCTATCAACCAGGCCGATGCGGCCAAGCAGGGCTATGAACCCGATGCCACCTTCGGTGCCGGCGACGTCAAACGCGGACGCCCGTTCCCGCATATGGTGCTGCGTAACATGCTCGAACTGGATATTTCACCGGTACAATCGGTGGTAAAGGTTGACGATACCCTGACTGGTATTGAAGAAGGATTGAACGCGGGTGCCTGGGGTATTGGCCTCGCCATTTCCGGCAACGAAGTGGGTGTTCAACTGGATGAATGGAATTCTTTTTCAGAAGAGGTGAAGCAAAAACATCGCGATCGTATCTATCCCTCTATGTATCAGCGTGGCGCGCACTATGTAGTCGATAGCATCGCTGATTTGATGCCCTGTATTGATGACATAGAGTTACGTTTGAAACGTGGTGAAACACCTTAGGGGATTCCAGCGCCTGGATTAATTCGTTTTCTGGTTGGAATAAACCATTTTGAGGAATGCATCGGTTACCCGTTGGGAACGCCTCTCTTTCAGGCAAATGAAATATTCCTCATGGATTAGTTCTGCATTGCTAACGCGAAGTGACCGGAGCCTGGAATCGGCCACTAGCTCGTTTTCGGCAACAATGCCTACCCCGAAGCCGGCAGCTACCGCTTCGCGCACACCCTCGCGTCCGGTGATTTCCATCACATCTTGTAACTGCCCGCCCGCCTCGGCGACGGCTTCCTCAAATATCGAGCGGGTACGAGATCCTTTTTCGCGCAGAATGATACGCTGTTCCAATAGTTCCTCGATCGTAATCGAGCGTCGCTCGGCCCAGACATGATCCTGGTTTACGAAAACAACCAGCGTGTCGGGCTCTAGCGGTATGGAAATGAACCGATCATCCGCCTGCGGTATATTCGGCAGAAAGGCCACGTCGCAAAGACGCGACTCGAGCCAGGACATTAGTTGCTCGGAATTACCGTATCGGATAGAAATTTGTATGCCCGGATATAAACGCTGAAACTGGGCCAGAAGTGGGGTAACAATATAGGGAGAATCGGCCGCGACCAGCAGTTTCCCCGTGGTTAGCGCGTGCGCCGACTGGAATAGCTGCTCGACTTCTTCTTCATGGCGAAATAAATGGTGTGTAATGCCATAGGCAGATCTTCCGATATCGGTCAGTTCGATGTGGCGTCCATGGCGTATAAATAATTTTATGCCGTAACGTTCTTCCAGTTCTTTAACCTGTCCAGACAGGGTTGGCTGGGAAATGTGTAGAACTTCGGCGGCGCGGGTAAAGCTCCCATGCGTTGCGACCGCGTGGAAAGAGCGAAGATGGGCGTGAGCTATTGGCATAACCTATTTCAAGCATTCGAGATATCGATTCGAAGATACTATTTAACAACGGTATAAATAGCAATGACAAACAATACGAGAGAAAAAGTGACAGCAAGCTCACCGACCGGTGACCCTTATTTACTAACCCCCGGCCCACTGACCACGTCGCCAACCGTGAAACAGGCGATGCTCCACGATTACGGCTCGCGGGACAGTACCTTTATCGACCTGAACGCGCGGGTGCTGAAACGCCTGCTCAGGATCGCAAATGGTGAGGGCACTCATGTGTGTGTTCCGTTACAGGGAAGCGGCACCTTTGTGGTCGAGGCGATGATGGGTTGTTTCGTGCCCGCCGATGGTAAGGTGCTCATCCTGGTCAACGGGGCCTATGGGCATAGAATCGCCAAAATTTGTGACTATTACCATCGCGATTATTTGATCCAGGAATGCGCCGAGGACGTTCCGGTGAACACCGAAGAACTCGATGCCACGCTCGCCAGTGACCCGGCAATCAGCCACGTGGTAGTCGTATATTGTGAAACCACGTCGGGCATTCTCAATCCCCTGCGCGAGGTTTCGGATATTGTTGCACGCCACCAGCGCAGTCTGTTAATCGACGCGATGAGTGCGTTTGGCGCCATAGCTCTGGATGCACGCGAAATTACCTTTGACGCGATGGTTGCTTCAAGCAATAAATGCCTCGAAGGTGCGCCGGGAGTGGGGTTTTGCATCGCGCGTGAATCTGCTTTGCAACAAACCGAGGGCAATTCACCGTCGCTTAGTCTCGACCTCTACGACCAGTGGCGCGCGATGGAGAAAAACAGACAATGGCGCTTCACTCCGCCCACGCATGTGTTGCTTGCCTTCGCGCAGGCACTCTCCGAATTTGACGACGAAGGTGGTGTCGAGGGGCGTGGCAATCGGTATCAGAAAAATTGCGACCTGTTGATTTCGGGTATGCGTGAAATGGGGTTTAAAACCCTGTTACCCGATAACCTGCAGGCGCCGATTATCATTACCTTTCATATGCCTGCCAACCCCGAATTCAAATTCAACGCCTTTTACGATGGCCTGCGCGAGCAGGGCTACGTGATTTACCCGGGCAAACTGACCGTGGCCGACAGCTTCCGCATGGGTTGTATCGGCAGGCTTGGCCTTGAACAGATGCAGGGCGCACTCGATGCGGTTGCAAAAATCCTTGCAAAGTTTGGCATTGATAAAATAATTAATGCAGAATAGCGGCTGAATTTTTAACACTGAATCTCAAGATAGGTTGCGAGACCGGGTAGAACAATCAAAACACGCCGTGAATACATCCCTGTAGGCTCGACGACAGCTTCCCTGCTGTCGACGGTTTGGATTGCTCCACCCGATCCCTCCTGCTTAAACCAATATTTCTATTAGATGAGGGTAGCCCGCTATGTCAGTACAAATTCCTGAGCGCGCGAGCGCTGTAATAATTGGCGGGGGCGTGATCGGCTCCAGCGTTGCCTACCACCTGGCTAAACAGGGGTGGACCGATGTTGTATTGCTCGAACGCAAGCAATTCAGTTGCGGGACCACCTGGCACGCTGCCGGTCTGGTCGGCACTATGCGCGCGAATGATTCGCAGGCCAAACTGTGCGAATACTCGATGGCCGTGCTCACCGAGCTGGAACAGGAGACGGGACAGTCTACCGGGTTCAGGCAGGTGGGTTCTTTGACAATCGCCCACAGTGTTGCACGTTTTGAAGAACTCAAACGCGTTGCGGCGATGAACAATGCCTTCGGCGTTACGCGCGTAGATATGATCACGCCCGAGGAAGTCAAAGCGCTACATCCGTTTGTTGAAACCAGTGATTTGCTCGGCGCCAGCTGGGTTGAACAGGATGGGACCGCTAGCCCGGTCGATGTGACCATGGCGTTTGTCAAAGGTGCGCGGCAGCGCGGCGCAAAATGCCTGGAAGGGGTCAAGGTAACCGCTATCACGCAGGCGAATGGTAAGGTTACCGGTGTGGTGACCGATCAGGGCGCGATACGCGCCGACTTCGTGGTCAACTGTGCAGGCTTGTGGGGACGAGAAATCGGTAAGTTGGCTGGAGTTCACGTGCCTTTACATGCCTGCGAACACTATTACGCGGTGACCGAAAAACAGGATGACATACCGTCCGACCTGCCGGTGTTGCGCGATCACGACCGCTGCGCTTATTACCGCGAAGATGCTGGTAGCCTGCTGGTCGGTGCATTCGAACAGAAGGCTGTTCCCTGGGGGCAGAACGGGGTACCGGAAGATTTTGCCTTTGAAGAACTTGAGGGTCATGTGGAACAGCAACTGATGCCAGTGCTTGAGCATGCGATGCACCGGATGCCATTTTTGCAGAACGTCGGCTGGCGCAAGTTTTTTTGTGGTCCGGAAAGCTTTACTCCCGACGATCAGTTTCATATGGGCGAAGCGCCCGAATTGAAAAACTTTTACCTTGCCTGTGGGTTGAACTCAGTCGGTCTTCAAACCTCGGGTGGACTTGGCCGGGCGCTGGCACAGTGGATGGAGCTCGGGCATGCGCCGATGGATTTATGGGGCAACGATATCCGCCGTATGTTTCCTTTCCAGTCGACGCAGCATTATATCGAGGATCGGGTTAGCGAAACTTTAGGGTTGTTATACGAAAATCATTATCCATTCCGGCAGATGACGACTTCGCGAAATATTCGTCATTCACCTTTGCACGAAAAGCTGTTGGCCCACAACGCCTGCTTTGGTGAAGCCGCCGGTTGGGAGCGACCCAACTGGTTTGCCCCCGAGGGTGTTGAACCAAAATACGAATACAGTTTCGGTAAACAAAACTGGTTCGAGTACAACGCGGCCGAGCATAAAGCAGTCCGTGAAAAGGTCGTACTGTTCGACCAGAGCTCATTTTCCAAGTACCTGGTGCAGGGGCGTGACAGTTGCAAGGTGTTGCAACGAATTTCGAGTGCCAATGTCGATGTCGAAATTGGCAGGATGGTATATACCCACTGGCTCAACGAGCGTGGTGGGATCGAGGCCGACCTGACCGTGACCCGCATCGCTGAAGATCAGTTTTGGGTGGTCAGCGGTGCTGCACAAACCATTAAGGATATACACTGGTTAAACCGGCATATAGGTGAAGACGAATTTTGCTGTGTCAGTGATATCACCAATGCCTGGGCGGTGATGGGCGTGATGGGGCCCGATAGTCGGGCGTTACTCACCGCAACACTCAATCACGATATGAGTACCGAGCGGTTTCCGTTTGGGTCATTTCAGCGAGTCGAGTTAGGTGCTGCTTTTGCTTACGCAGCGCGCGTTTCTTACGTTGGTGAATTGGGCTGGGAACTTTATGTGCCAGTCGACCAGGCCCGGCATGGCTTCGATATTCTCTGGGATAAAGGTCAGGCTCACGGGCTGAAAATGGCAGGCATGCATACCCTCGACACCTGCCGCATAGAAAAGAAGTTCGTGCATTTCGGCCACGATGTCTCCGAAGTGGATACCCCGTTAGAGTGCGGCCTCGGTTTTGTCTGCGACCTCGAAAAGGAAATTCCTTTTATCGGCCGTGACGCAATTCTTGAACAAAAGGAATCGAAATCATTCATGCAAAAACGCCTGGTACAGTTCCTGCTCGAAGACCCTGAAGCCATGCTCTATAGCCACGAACCAATACTCAGAGACGGAGAGATTGTCGGGCACCTGACCTCTGGAAATTATGGACATACACTCGGTGGCTCGGTAGGCCTTGGCTACGTTGAAGTCGAGGAACAGGTCACGAAGGAATATATCGAAACGGGGAAATTCGAAATCGATGTGGGTGGTGATCGAATTCCGGCGCGGGCGAGTTTGACTGCGATGTACGATCCGCAGGCCAGGCGCATGCGGGAGTAAAAATAGCTTCATCATTGGTAATGTTGCGCATTCTCTCTGACCAGGCCAGGGGTCGCTCCCCAATCTATGCCCGAATATACGTAGGCATCTACTTTTAATGATTCCGCATTGAGTGTTGAAAACCGGGAGGAGTCCAGATACGGATTGACGGCTTTCTATCAAACGTTAGCTGGCAAGCCGAAAGCGTTCGGGTATCCGAAAAGCGCAACGCTTCCGCCGGTATGCAGGAACACTACGTTTTCGCCCTTCTTGAAATGACCCTTGCGGATCAAATCGACCAGACCAGCGAAGCCCTTGCCGGTGTATACTGGATCGAGCAGGATTCCCTCGTACTGCGCCATCAATTTGACCGCTTCGACCATCGAATCGGTGGGTAGCCCATAACCTTCGCCCACGTAATCGCAATTGGCGACGACTTTTTCGCGTTGTACGATGTCTGGGTTTAAACCCATGAATTCTGCAGTACGTTGCGCCAGGTTGTAGACTTTCTCTTCCTGCTTTGCTTTGGGTAAATTAACACCAACACCATATACGGGGATACCGCTGTTCATGCCTTCCATGCCGAGTACCAGTCCCGCTTGCGTGCCCGCGCTACTGGTGGCATGCACCAGATGATCAATACGCAAGGAGCGATCATTCGCCTGCGTCATCAGTTCGATTGCAGCGTTGACATATCCCAGCGCACCGATTTCGTTCGAGCCACCGCTGGGAATGATATAAGGGGTCTTGCCATCGTCGCGCAATTGTTGCGCCAGTTCTTCCATCGCCGCATCCATATCGGAGCCACCCGGGCGCCTGGAAATTGTCGAACCGTGTAGTCGGTCGAGCAGCACGTTGCCGCCATAAACATAGGAATCGTCCTGAGAGTCGATTTGCTCTTCGAGTAAGACGTGGCATTCCATACCCAGTTTCGCGGCAGCTGCCGTAGTCTGGCGCGCATGGTTGGATTGCGTAGCGCCTTGCGTGATAATCGTATCGGCCTTGTTTTGCTGCGCGTCGGCCATCAGGAATTCGAGTTTTCGGGTCTTGTTACCACCGGTAGAAAGACCGGTACAGTCATCGCGCTTGATCCATAGATTAGGGCCACCAAGCGCCTCGCTCAGGCGAGGCATCGGTTCGAGCGGCGTGGGCAGGTGTGCAAAATGTAATCGAGGAAATCGCGACAGGTGCATGTTCAAACTCCAGAGTAAAAATTATGTAAAAACGCGCTATTAGCTTAACATTAATCGCTAATTCAATAGGGGAGAAGTACCCGCATATTTGTAATAGACGTATACTTTTCCGCTTAAACAGGTGATATCGAATTACCTTGATGACGAGTCTATGACCCCTGGATTTTTATTAACGCGGCAATGGCAGGATACCCCGCAGGGAATCCGCTTCGATTTCTGGCTGAGCACACAGCAGGGTCCGCTACAGGTTTCTATTCACCAACAAAAGGCCATTTTCTTTATCCGTCAGGCGGACGCCGAACGAGCGGCATCCCTGCTGGACCCTGGCACGGTATCGATCAGGCCGCTGGAATTGCAAACCTTTAAATTCGATGCTGTCAGCGGCGTTTATTTTGACGCCCAGGCGCAATTATACCGCGCGCGTGATTTACTGGCCCAACACGGTATTCCCTGTTACGAAAACGATATTCGCCCGACCGAACGTTTCTTAACCGAACGTTTTATTACCGCGTCGATCGACGTCGATGCGAGCTACACCAGCGATGTGCTGCACAATCGGCGCCTGGTGAAAGGCAACTATATTCCCAGTTTTGAAGTCATGTCGATCGACATCGAGTCGGATTATCAAACCGGTGCATTATTCTCGATAGCCTTCGTCACCAGTGCGCATCGGAAAACGCTGATTATTGGCGCGGGTGAGGATTCGCAAACCATCGAATATCTCGCCGACGAAAAGGCTTTGCTGTACCGCTGGGTAGCCTGGGTCGAGAAAATCGATCCGGATATTTTTATCGGCTGGAATGTGGTCAATTTTGATTTTCGTCTGTTACACAAGAGAGCCCAGGCGCTGGAAATACCTTTAACGATAGGTCGTGGTCGATCTGTTCCTGCCTGGCGCAGGGCACAAACCGATACCGGACATTATTTCATGTCGATTCCCGGCCGCGTGGTGCTGGATGGGATCGATACGCTAAAGAGTGCGACCTATAGCTTTGCCAGCTTTTCGCTCGAAGCAGTAAGCCGGGAAGTACTCGGCCGCGGCAAGCTGATCGAGGGCGAAGCAAGACACGACCCCCTGTTCAAGCCGAAGGAAATTCGACGCCAGTTCCACGAAGACAAGGCTTCACTGGCGGTCTACAACCTGGAAGACTGCCGGCTGGTATGGGATATTTTTGAAAAGACAGATTTGATCAACTTTTCAATCGAACGCGCCCGGCTAACCGGACTGGAAATGGACAGGGTAGGCGGGTCGGTCGCGGCGTTTGATAACCTTTATTTGCCGCGCTTGCACCGCAAGGGTTTCATCGCGCCCAATATCGGAGACTACAAGGATGAGCTCAGTGCACCGGGTGGGTACGTGATGGATTCGAAACCGGGCCTGCACGACAGCGTACTGCTACTCGATTATAAAAGCCTTTATCCCAGCATTATTCGAACTTTCAAGGTCGACCCCTACGCACGAATCGCTGCCCAGAATGCGGAGCCGGACGATATCCTGCCCGGTTTCGATGGCGCCAGTTTTAGCAAAAGTGAACACATCCTGCCCGACATCATAGCGACCCTGTGGCAGGCGCGTGATCAGGCGAAGCGGGAACATAATGCGGCTTTATCGCAGGCGATCAAGATCATCATGAATTCGTTTTACGGCGTGCTGGGAACACCGGGTTGCCGCATACACGATTCGCGCCTGACCAGTTCGATCACCAAACGCAGTCATGAAATTATCCTGCAAACGGTAAAACTGATCGAAGCCGAAGGCTACGAAGTGATATACGGCGATACCGACTCGGTCTTTGTTTCCCTGCAAAAATCCTGTGACAACGATACCGCAGCTGAAATTGGCAACGGACTGGTAAAGCTGATCAATCGTTACTGGGACGATCGCCTGCGTCAGGATTATGCTATTGAGTCGTATCTCGAAATGGAGTTTGAAACACACTTCAACCGATTTTTCATGCCAACGGTACGTGGCTCGGAGCAGGGTAGCAAAAAGCGCTACGCCGGGCTGATTGACGATGGAAAGGGCCAGCGAACGATTCTGTACAAGGGGCTCGAAACGGTGCGCACCGATTGGACCGAGCTGGCTCGTACATTCCAGCAGACCCTGTACCGACGAGTGTTCGACGACGAGGAATATGAGGCATACATCCGCGATACGGTCGAAGCCCTGTGCGCCGGGCACTTCGACGATCAACTGGTTTATCGTAAGCGCCTACGCAAGAAATTGTCGGATTACGTCAAAAATATCCCGCCGCACGCGCAGGCCGCGATCAAGGCCGAAGCGCTATTTCGGCAAAATGATCAACCCTCGCGTTACCGCAACAAGAGCTGGATCGAGTACGTCATCACCGTCAATGGCGCGGAGACGCTCGAGTGCCAGGCGTCAGGACTCGACTATGATCACTATATCGATAAGCAGCTTACCCCAATTGCCGATACCATATTGAATGCAATTGGTAATTCGATGGAGGGGGTGACAGGGCAGCAACGAGATCTATTTTAAGACCCTTGCTCCGAGTTTAGAGTGCGAAGGAAAAAAAGGCAAAAAAAGCCAGACAAAAGTCTGGCTTTTAATAATGGGTACTTATGAAATTAATTGCTGGTGAATACCATATCGCCACCGGGTGCTGCGGTATGGCAGGCGATACATCCTTTGGGCTTCCCTTTTGCTACCTTGCCTGCCAACTTCATTCCTTTTGGGTTGGTATCTATGCTGCCATCGGCCTTGTATTTTACCCAGAACCAGTCTTTGGTTTCTGCATCGTAGCCGGGGCGTTTCAGCATTACGGTAACCGCTTTGAGGTATTTTTCCGGATCATTGGCAACAGTCTCCTTGCTAACGCCAGGTCCGCCATAGTTACGTTTGATAATAATGTTGAGTAACCTGCCATCGATATTGATGGGTCCCCTAATTGTGTCGAGAATTGCTCCATGGGGATGCTGGCCTTTATAGGGTTGTGACATAATACTGTCCTTCCCTGCATACGAAGAGTTGACCATCGTTGTCCACAGGTTTTTAGCATACTTGACATCGGCATCGCCTCCAAATGGCGCCGCAGCATTTACCATTCCAATAGTCAGAAGCAGAGCCCCTAGACATATCGTTTGTATTGTTTTCATCTAAATATTTCCTCTGATTGGGTGAATGAACAAAGATTATGACCGTAGACACCAGATTTGGTTTCAAATTTGCCGAGATAAAATAGGCAATTTACTCATCATCGACCTGAATCGGCGAAAACCAATGGCCAGATAGTAGTTTACGCCACCCTTCGGCCTGATTTATTTGGTCGGCAGTTCGTCGTACGATACCAGTTCTTCCACCGCTTTCAGCCAGGGTGCGCGATCCTGGTAAAAGATATTGTGACTCGGTCGAATATCGGGATCTTCATCCAGTGTGCCAGCCGGTATGATCACGGCTCCGCCACTCTGGGATAGCCAGGGCAACGAAGATCCGCACCGAGTGCAAAAGCAGGTGGCGAAATGCCTGGCATCGGGAAGCTCGAAACGACCGACCGAGGTTTCGCCGCTGAGCCATTCGAACTGTTTAGGGTCGACAATAATATTGGCCGCGTGTGCACTACCAGTAAATTTGCGACAGCGCGAGCAGTGGCAATACTGAAAAACAAACTCGGGGCCCGAGAATTGATAAGTCACGCTACCACACAGGTAACTACCTTTTATTTTTTTAATCATATTTTGATCTCCGGTTTTGGCGCCTCTCATAAGGAAAGGCCAAGCTTGCGGCCTTCATAAAAAGCGTAGGGAGCCGAGCGCGGTGCAGCGCAATCGCCGACGATATGAAAGGCGATGCCGGTATCGCTCAATGCGCGTTCGATATCGTTGCATGCCATATTGGTGGTCGCGGTAACGATGGCCGAGGCTTCTACCACGCGGGTCGAATCGTCCAGCATCGAGCGGATTTCAGCGCGGTCGCCATGCCAGTGGGTAATTACCGATTCCACCATAAAATGAACCCGGGCCTGGGCCAGGTTGGCGCGAATTTGGAAGTCGGCGGTGGTGCGGGTCAATTCCTTGCCGACGTAGGCATCGGGGGTGACCAGCGTAACATCGTGACCCCTGTCGGACAGATACCAGGCGGTGCCGGTACCGCGCCAGTTGCCGCCCTCGTCGAGTACAATCACCGACTGACCCAGTTCGGCCTGTTCGCGGATGACTTCTTCGCAGGACCAGACATTGCCATTGCTGAGTCCGGGTAATTCCGGCTGTTCGGGTAGCCACCGTTGGCGGGCAAGACCATCGGGAATCGAGCCGGTTGCCAGCACCACTTCGTCGGCCCCGAACTCGATAATATCCCCTTCGTCCATAGGCGTGAAATATCGCACTTCGACCCCGAGCTTTTCGAACTGGCGTAAATACCAGCCGATCAGGTCGGTAATTTGACCCCGCCGTGGCGTCAGACCAGCTAAACGAAACTGCCCGCCAGGGTCACCCAGCGCTTCTACCAGCGTTACCTGATGCCCGCGCTCGGCGGCTACGCGCGCCGTTTCCATACCAGCCGGACCAGCACCGACTATCAGGACTTTTTTCGGTGCGTCGGTTTTGCTAAAGCGATCGCCGCCCCATTCGAACTCACGCCCGACCGACGGATTCACCAGGCAGGATATCCAGTAGTCACGCGAACGCCTGCCCCAGCACATCTGGTTGCAGGAAATACAACTACGAATGTCGTCCCCCCGGCCTGCGCGCGCCTTGTTGACCAAGTGCGGGTCGGCGATTTGTCCGCGCACGATCGATACAAGGTCAGAATCCCCGCTGGCGATGACATAATCGGCGTTTTCCGGCGTACGGATATGGCTCTCGGCGGTAATTTTCGCATGTTTCACTACCGATTTGAGCGCCGCAGCCAATGGTGCGCCGAGGTTTTCGCCGTAAACAAAGGTTGGCATCAGGCGTATCCAGTCAACATAGTTTCCCGAGCCGCAGGATACGTAATCGAGGTTGCCGCTTCGATCGTGCAGCGTGATGATTTCCTGTAAATCTTCAAGCGTTAAGTTATAGGGGGTGTGCTCCGAATAACTCACCGACACGCCGATAATAAAATCGTCGCCGCAGGCTTTTCGGATCGAGTTCATGATTGATACCGAAAGGCGTGTACGGTTTTCCAGCGAGCCACCCCATCGGTCCTCGCGCCGATTCGACCAGGGGGTCCAGAATTGATCGAGCAGGGCATGGTAAGCAGCAAACAGATCAACACCGTCAAACCCGGCTTGCCGACATCGCATCGCTGCACGGGTAAATCCCTCGATCACTTCTTCGATGTCCTTTTCCGACATGCAATGACTGCCGTCGGAATCGTGATACGAGGGGTGTCCCGACGGCGACCAGTGCGGCGCAAAGGATAAGTCAGAGTCGCCGTGTTGCCCGACGTGATAAAGCTGTTGCACGATGGTTGTACCCTGGTCGTGTACGGCATCGGTAATCTTGCGAAAATGCGGCACTACCGAGTCATCGCTATGACGAAAGTTGCCCCGTGTCAGTACCGCGGTTGCGTGTACCGGCATCGGTTCGACCACAATCATCGCCGCACCGCCAATGGCGCGCTCCTCGTAATAGGCGCGATGACGTTCACCCGGCAAACCTTGTTCCGACATATTCGTCGTATGCGCGCCAAACACGATACGGTTGTCGAGCGTCCTGTGACGCAATCCCAGGGGCTGAAACAGGTTATTATATTCGGTCATGGCACTCGCGAGCGGTTAAAAACGTCAAATATAACGGTTGTACCTTTAGGCACAAAACGATTTATTATCTTTAGCTGGCTAGGGAAGGTCTTATTTATTCAGTGGGTTTCTGGGGGTTAAATTTTTATTTACGCGCATTTGAAACTATTGGTCGATACTTGCTATCCAATCGATGAAGCTGTTCAATCCCATCCCTTAATAGAAGAAATCAACTCACAGGAGAGTATTATGACCGTATTAAAACCCCGCCAGCCCGTACCAGAATTAAAGGTAGATACCCTGCAGGGCCCATGGTCGCTGAGCGATCAAAAACCCGAAAATTTTACCATGGTTGTTTTTTACCGCGGCCTGCACTGTCCACTATGCAGCAAGTATCTCGGGGAACTGGATAAACTCGCGGGAGATTTCGCCGATGCAGGTGTGTCTATACTGGCCTTGAGTAGCGATGACAAAGAGCGTACACAACAGGCCTACGAAGACTGGGGTTTGAAAAATACTAATCTGGGCTATGGTGTGAGCGTCGAACAGGCCCGGGCCTGGGGATTACATCGTTCCGCTGGCAGGGGCAAGACTTCAGCCGGTATTGAAGAGCCCGCCGAGTTCAGTGAACCGGGGCTATTTTTGATGCGTCCCGACAATACTCTTTATTGGGGTCTGATTAGCACGATGCCGTTCGCGCGCCCGCATTTTCGTGAAATCCTGGGAGCACTTAGTTTCGTGCTTGCCAATGACTACCCGGCCAGGGGAGAGCTGGTTTAGCCGAGCTATTTACTAAATTGGCGCTTCCCCTGGTTGTAGCCGGTCGAATGAATTCGACCGGCTGCGGTTATCAATCGGGGAGAGCCATTAAACCTCACCGGGAATCGGTATTTACCAGCGGCCATTACCGGGGTGCATATCTTTCGTTGCGAGTCTGACAGGGAATTTTGCACGGATAGCCGCGTCAGTTTTGGCATCGAGATGATCGGGGTAGTGGGTCGATAGTATCTGCTTCACGCTCTGCTGCGCGCGGGCCATGATATCGAGGCTACCTTCTTCTTCCCAGGCGCCTGGGGCAGAGCGGTCGGCAAGCTCAGGATAAAGGTAATCGGTTTCCATCAGTTCGAGTGTTTGCGGTTGGCCCAGGTAATGTCCTGCTCCCAACGCCACCTCGCGCATCACGTCCATCGACAGGGTTTCGTCATTGACCTCGATTCCTGCCACCACGCGCTGCGCCATCCCTAGCATATCGTTATCGATCATCAAGGCTTCATAACTACAGCCCATCAGGCTGCCAAGCATACCGGCCGATTCCAATATACGGTTGGCGCCTGCGAGCCCGGCGGTGACCGCGGTGATGCCTTTTTCAAATCCAGCCTGTGCATCCGGCAACTTGGAATCGGTCATGCTTGCCGCAACGCTGGTTGGCAGGTCGTAGAATCGACCGATTTGTGCGCAGGCCGACATCGCCAGTGCTTCTTCGCCACTGCCGCCGGTAAAAGAGCCCGTGCGCAGGTCAGAAATGAAAGGCCAGATAGCAAAGGTCATCGGGCAACCAGGATTGATGATGTTGACTATGGCCAGGCAGGCCAGTCCTTCGGCCGTCACCTGGGCCAGGGTTCCTGCTATGGCCGCGGGTGAGGTGGCGCCGGCCTGTGGCGCAATGGCGATATCGTTTATCAGCCCCAGTTTGCTGGTCTCTACCAGCAATTCGAGATTATCCTCGCCGAAGCGCAAGGGTGAGACGATGGGGCACCCGCCAAAGGAGAGGAAGGGTTTTTTGGCAAATCGCCCCTCGCCACCGAGCACCATATCGAACATTTCTATCGTGGGGCGAACGTTTTTAGCATCGGTAAAAGTCATTTCGCAGGGCTTTTGCGTGGCTGCCAACAGGGCATAGGCGACATTGAAGTCATGCTCTACCGGGTCGGTCAATTCGGTCGGAATCACCATTTGTCCAAACTGGTGGATGTTGCTGAGGGTATCCACGAGCCGTCCCAGGTCGTATAAATCAACTAGCTTTGATGGGCGAAAACTACGATCTTCTGGCTCGTAAATGCTTACCGCCTCGCCACTGGTGGAATAGTTGACATGGTAGCCACCGACGTGCACATCGGCGTGCGCGGGGCTACGGCTATAAATGGTATATTCACGCGCGGCGCCGGCAATCGTATCTTCGATCAGTGTTTTCGGAAAACATAAGCGCTGGTTGTCATCCAGCCAGCAGCCCGCGTCGATCGCGTACTCTAATACCTCGGGGCTTGGGTCGCCGATGCCGATTGTTTCCAGTACATCGAGCGCGGTGCTATGAATTTTTTCAAGATCGGTCTGTTTCAGTGGTTTGTACCCACCCCCTTCGAGTCCAGCGTGGACTGGGTTTTTCCCTGCCGCTGCCTGGCGCAACTCGCGGCGTGCTTCACGGGCGTTGCCTTTACGTCTTCGTGTTCTGGTCTGCATTAATATCGGGCCCTGGCGTTATACTGTCGGGTAGTGGTGACGAGTAAGCCCTATTTTCTCACACAAAAACAGGCCAGGAGAGAATTTTTTATTCGCAGGCTTTTGGAACAGATACGCAATAACTACAGATGCTGTTGCTGACGTTTATTCGCGACTCCGGCTCGGTCGATGGTGTTTAAGGCCAGGCTATCGAACTCAAGTCGTCCTTTTTGCCCTGAACGTTGGTAATCCAGCTTTAAAGAGGCTCTAACGATGCCTGGATTCGCATCCATGTGCTCGCTCAGCACCTTATAAACTAACTCAAAAATTCGTTTTAGCGAAATCTTCCAGGTACTGTCTGCAAGGCGGTACAGCGTATCGCTGAGTCGAAGAAAACGATGAAAAGGATCGTCGCCGAGGATGACAGGCAGAGTATCCCGAAAGCGCCCCGAATTGCCGATCCTATCCCAGAAACGCGCAAACCGATTCACCCGCTGCATGGTGGCGAAATCGATATCGCGTGTGCTCAATATATTGTACGGCGCCTGTGGGTTGTACCTGAGTTGATAAGTTTCAGTATGTCGATTGATCGGGGCGCCGCGCAGGCGCTTGAGGATACCGAGCTGGATTTCCTGCGGGTTTAGTGCCACCAGTTGGTTGAAACTCTGTGCGAAATTTTCCAGCGTGTCGCCAGGCAGGCCAAAGATTAAATCGGCATGGATATGCGCGCCGGTATTTTCGCGCAGCCAGCGCAAATTTTCGCTGGTTTTTGCATTATTCTGTTTACGGCTGATGCGTGCCTGAATCTCAGGGTCGAAAGTTTGTACGCCGATTTCCAACTGTAACGAGTTTGGCGGAAACCTGGCCAATACCGCTTTTAGTTTATCGGGCAGATTATCGGGGATGACTTCGAAATGCAGGTATAAACCGTCGCTCAACCGTTGCAGAAAAAATTCCAGAATGGCAACACTGGTACTGACCTTGAGGTTAAAGGTTCGATCGATAAACTTAAAATTCCGCGCGCCGCGTTGAAACAGGCGATCCATTTCGATTAGAAATGTCTCAAGGTTGAAAGCTAATGCGGTTTTATCCAGCGAGGAAAGACAAAATTCGCATTTGAATGGGCATCCGCGTGAAGCCTCGACATAGATCAGGCGGTTACGAATATCTTCGTCGGTATAATAACGATAAGGTAATTCCAGTTCATCTAAGGCGACGATTTCACCACCGATCACCGTGTTTTCGGGCGCTTCGCCCGCAAGCAGTTGTTCACACAGTTTACGCAGACTAATCTCGCCCGGCCCGGTGATCACATAATCAACCTGCCCGCAGATCGCTGGTTGATCCTGAGGAAAGCTCACTTCGGGCCCACCGACGATAATCGTCACCTCTGGTGCGATGGTCCTGATCAAGGCTATGACTTCGCTGGTCTCGGCCAGGTTCCAGATATAGACGCTAATACCAATGATTTTCGGCTGTGACTGCAATAATTTTTCTGCGATATCGATCGGGCGCTGCTGAATCGTGAATTCCTGCAATTGGGTCCGAGATCGCAACTCACCCAGATTGGCGTAGAGGTAGCGCAGGCCAAAAGCCGAGTGCATGTAACGAGCGTTTAGCGTGGTGAGCAGAATATCTGTAGTCATGGAAAGACTTTGGCTAACAGTCACAGGACGATTCGGGTAAGGATAGGTTAGTTTTCGGCAGGAAGATACAGGGTCCAGACACACAGCAATCGTTTGCCATGATTAACAACAGGGTTCAGATTGGATGGGCACATAAATAAACCCGCCATTCCCGTGAAAACGGGAATCCTGTTGGAGCTGCCAAGTTAATGCCTGATAGATTCCGGCTCGGGGCCGGAATGACGATTAGTAGGTTTCGAGTCTTAAGTTGACAGTCATTCGGTTTAGAATACCCTTTCATTAACTTGCCGGAGCGATGCATGCCACGAATCAAACCAGTAAATCGAAATCAGCTCGATCCTGAAACACGTTCGTTGTTAAAAACGAAAAGCGGTGGTGACGAGGCACGCTGGAATGTGTTCGAAGGCGTAGCCAATAATGCGGCAACCCTGCGCGGAATATTTGGCCTGAGCGATTCGATTAACCAGGGCTTGAGTTCACTCGAGCAGGAAGTAGTAGCCATCGAAATGGCTCGCTATAACGGATGTGGTTACTGTTTGCCGGCGCATCGGTTTGTTTGCAACGAACTGGGTGTCGAGCAGGCTGACATCGATGCTATGACCCGAGGTGAATTGTTGACGCAGCAACCGCAACTGATGGTTATCCAGCAATTTGTACGAACCGCCCTGAACAAGAAAGGTAATCTGGACGACAAAGAATTCGCCGTCTTTCAGTCGCGTGGAATAAACGATGAAAAGATGATCGTGATTCTCTCTGAAATCGCATTTTATACTTTTATGAATTACTTCAATCGTCTGGCTGGAACCGAAATCGAGGAACAGGTATTACCTCATGTGAGCGAAGAGGTTGCCTGGGTTACATCGCCTGACAGGTGAGGCAGCAAGCATCGCCTGATTATCCCGGCCAGTCTTCACCATCGGTATAACGCGTACCCCGGTGTCCCCGTTTGGGTACCGGCGTCGCCAGGCGTTCGCCGGGCGCATCGACGATTATCAATGTGCGAGGCTTGCCGGAATTCGGATTCAACGCACCGGTGATGAATTCACGAATCTTCAAGCGTCCGTGTAATTGGTCGCCAAAAATCGTATACACATAGTCACCCGTTTTCAGTCTTGTCGGATTGGCGCCCGCCATGTGGAATTCAAATTCCCTGCGGCTGCCGTCGTAGAGCGAGTCCAGTGTTTCAACACCGGCTTTGGCAGGAATGGTCTTGGTGATTCCGAAACTCATGCAGTTATTCTCTACTAAAGGCTTCTTTTGTTCCAGTTTGTATTCGTTGCAATGCACTGCGGTTATTTCACCCGATGGAAAGATGGCTCGCCAGGCAGAGGATGATTTTAAATCGGGCTTGCCACTGATAGACTACCCGCCGTAAAAAATGCTTTCAGGAAAGCGAATGAACTACGCAGCATCACACAGCACTGTCCTTAATTAGCACCAGGCGCTTCGAGGCATCGCCCTATACCGAAAAATACGCCAACGAAGATATGGTCTACGGTATTTATTGCCGGCGTTTCTACCCACTTTCGATTGGCGCCGACCCGATCGAACAGTACTGGAAACTGAGACGTGGGGTGATGCTCTACGATGTGCCCGAAAAGCCGCTGGAAATCAAAGGCCCGGATGCGGTCACGCTGCTGGAGCGTGTGTTCACGCGCCGGATCGAAACGCTCAAACACTGGTGCGCGCGGTATGCTATTGCCTGCACACCGAAAGGCGGTATTTTGATGGATGGGGTATTGATTCGCCTGGCCGACGATCATTTCTGGTATGTGCAGGCCGACGGTGAATTTGAATCCTGGTTATTGGCGCATGCGCACGACCTGGACGTCGGTATTCGTGACCCTAAATCGAGGGTATTGCAAATCCAGGGTCCCAAATCGCTGGCGGTTCTGCATGCGGCTACCCAGGGTCAGGTGCCCGAAAAATTTGGTTACTTTAAATGCGGGTAAGTTTGAATTTGGCGGGCAGAAACTGTTGGTCAGCCGCACCGGCTCTGGACCGGAGAAATGGGATTCGAAATCTATAGCGATGGTGCCACTACCGACCATCTCGCGCTCTGGGACCATCTGATTGAGCAGGGTCGAATTCATTCGATCGATCGCCGGCCTTGGTAGCGTAGGGAATGACGCCCTTCGCGTAATGCGTCGTAGGACAGGGTGACCTCCTTGTCTCCAATAATCATTGGTTAATTAATTGGCCGAATGAATTCGGCCCTACAGGCATAATCTACCCACTAATCGTGTAGGGTCATTCATTCGACCGATCGCCGGCCTAATCGTGCAGGGTCGAATTCATTCGACCGATCGCCTCGATTTGGGGAGGAGCCTAAACGACTATTTCTAAACCAGCTCCCGCAGACACTCGCCAAGAATATCCATCCCCTCGTTGATCAGCGCATCGCTGATATTCAGTGCTGGCAGGAATCGGATCACATTGCCCCGCACACCGCAGGAGAGTAGCACCAGTCCCTTTTCGTAAACTTTGCCCAGCATGGCTTTGGTGAGATCTGCATCTGGCTGCTCGGCATCGCCATTTCTGACCAGTTCCATCGCCATCATTGCGCCGTGGCTGGTGCGCAGGTGACCGATCACTTTCGGAAACTTCGCCTGCAGGGCTTCGAGTCGAGCGCTAAAGGTCTGGTTCACACGATGCGCAGAATCTATCAGGTTTTCTTCGTCGATTACGTCGATCATCGCGAGTGCCGCAACACAGCCGAGCGGTGAACCGGCATAGGTACCGCCCAGGCCACCGGGCAGGGGCGCGTCCATTATTTCGGCCTTACCAACGACGGCCGCGATCGGAAAACCATTCGCCATGCCCTTGGCCACTGTCATCAGGTCGGGTTCGATACCGGCGTACTCGGTACAGAACAACTTACCGGTACGCGCGAAACCAGTCTGAATTTCATCGGCAATCATGACGATACCGTGCTCATCGCAAAGCGTACGCAAGGCCTGCATAAAATCGACTGGAGCGGGATAAAATCCACCCTCGCCCTGTACAGGCTCGACCAGGATTGCGGCGACGTCGATGGGCGCTATATCGACCTTGAACAGGTTGTCGATTGCCTTGAGCGATTCTTCGATCGAGACGCCGTGATAGTCGATCGGAAAGGGAACGTGGTAGAGTTCAGCCGGGAAGGGACCAAACAGATTCTTGTAGGGTGTAATCTTGCCGGTGAGCCCCATCGCCAGCAAGGTTCTGCCGTGGAATCCTCCGTTGAACGCGATCACTCCACGTCGATGAGTGTGCGCGCGTGCAATTTTTACCGCGTTCTCGACCGCCTCGGCGCCGGTGGTCACGAAAATAGATTTTTTCTTCGAAGCGCCAGGCGCGAGCTGGTTGAGTTTTTCAGCGAGGCGTACCGACGTGTCGTAGGGTGTCACCATGACGCAGGTGTGGCTAAATTTCTCCAGTTGTTCGGCCACCGCAGCGGTGATTTTTGGATGGCTGTGACCGGCGCTACAAACCGCGATTCCGGCGCCAAAATCGATATAGCGTTTCCCCTCGACATCCCAGATTTCGGACCCCTGGGCACGGGCGACGAAAACCGGCGCTATATGACCCTGACCACGCGCGATTGCTTCATTCTTGCGCGCCAGCCAGCCACTGTTAGTCGACCTGGTCGTTTCAGAAACCTTTAACTGTGCTTTGCTCATTGGTCGATTCCTCCCATACACATGTATTTAATTTCGAGGTAGTCGTCGAGGCCGTATTTTGAACCTTCGCGCCCCTGGCCAGATTCCTTCACGCCGCCAAACGGTGCCATTGCATTCGAGATCATACCCTCGTTGATGCCGACGATGCCGTACTCAAGGGCTTCGGCCACGCGCCAGATACGCCCGATATCGCGTGAGTAAAAATAACAGGCGAGGCCGAATTCGGTATCGTTGGCCATCTGGATCGCTTCTTCCTCGGTCTTGAATTTGAACAGCGGGGCTACCGGGCCGAAAATTTCCTCGCGGAATACACGCATATCGGTGGTGACGTTGGTCAGTATCGTAGGCTCAACGAAATTTTTACCCAGATCCGAGCCTTTGCCTCCCACGACTAAGGTAGCGCCCTTGCTTACCGCGTCGTCGACAAATGAAAGCACATCTTTGGCAGCTTGCTCGGTTATCAGCGGGCCAACGCTCACACCTTCATGCGTGCCATCACCCATTTTGAGTTTACCAACCGCTTTTTTGAGTTTTTCGGCGAAGGCATCGTAACAGCCTTCCTGTACCAGGATCCGATTGGCGCATACGCATGTCTGACCGGCGTTGCGATACTTGCTAATCATCGCGCCCGCTACCGCCGCTTCGAGGTCCGCATCGTCGAAAACGATAAACGGTGCGTTACCACCGAGTTCCATCGAAGTCCGTTTGACAGTCTGGGCGCATTCGGCCATAAGCTGTTTGCCCACCGGAGTAGAACCGGTAAAGGTTAATTTTCTGACGGTCGGGTTCGAGGTCAGTTCGGCGCCTATCGCGGCGGTTTCGCCGGTGATCATGTTGATCACACCAGCCGGTATCCCGGCGCGTTCGGCCAGTTCGACAAAGGCATAAGCCGATAACGGCGTCGCGCTGGCCGGTTTACAAACGACGGTACAGCCAGCAGCCAGGGCCGGAGCAATCTTGCGCGTCAGCATCGCGTTAGGAAAATTCCACGGTGTGATACAGGCAACCACACCAATGGGCTGTTTGATACAGATGATACGTTTGTCATTGGAAGGTTGCGGAATCGTGTCGCCATAAACGCGCTTGCCTTCTTCAGAAAACCACTCGATGTAACTAGCCCCATAAGCGATTTCTCCACGCGCTTCGGCCAGTGGCTTACCCTGTTCGAGGGTCATGATCATCGCCAGGTCTTCCTGCGCTTCCATCATCAGGTTGAACCACTTGCGCAGGTAAGCGCAACGTTCCGTGGCAGTTTTCTGTCGCCATGCGGGCAGTGCAGCATCAGCGGCTTCGATCGCACGGCGGGTTTCCGCGGTGCCACATTTCGCGACTTCGGCGATAACCTCGCCAGTGGCCGGATTGGTAACCGCCAGTGTTTCTCCCTTGTCGGCATCTACCCACTGTCCGTTAATGTAGGCCTGGGTCTTGACCAGGGCCTGGTCGGAAATTTGTATGCTCATAGCTTAATATCCAATATGAAACGGTGACGAGCGCGCAAGAATAACCCGCCAGGCTGATTTTTTACAGAGGCTCTTTAACCTAAGACCGACTGAATAACAGAGACTAAAGTTCGACCTCAAGCGCCTTACCCTGTTCAACTGCCATTCGAACCACTGCAGATGCGGCGGCAAGATCCTGTAAGCCTACGCCGGTGCCATCGAATGCGTGATTTCATCGGTTGATTGTGTCCAGGCGCCCTCTCTATCTTAAGTTAGGGCATGCGTGTTCATCCAGGGTAATTTTTTGAGATCCACGTTGCCGCCAGTGAGAATGACGCCCACGCGCTTTCCGGCAAACAGCTCCCGGTTGTTGATAATCGTAGCCAGGGGCACGCTTGAACTTGGTTCGATGATAATTTTCATGCGTTGCCAGGTGAGATGCATCGCATCGATAATCTCTTTTTCGCTTGCCAGCAATATATCGCTCAGGCAGGTCGATACGAAATGCCAGGTACGCGGGCGCAGGCTAACTTTGAGTCCATCTGCGACGGTCTCGGGAGCATCGTCTTCGATGATTTTTCCGGCCTTGAAAGAGCGATAAGCATCGTCAGCATTGGTTGGCTCGGCGGCGTAAATTTTGGTATCGGGTGAAACCCTGGACATCGCCAGGCAGGTTCCGGAAATCATGCCACCACCACCGATTGGCGCGACGACCGCGTCCAGAGGGCCTGCGTCTTCGTGCAATTCGAGCGCACAGGTGGCCTGGCCTGCTATCACGCGGTGATCGTTGTACGGATGAACAAAATCCGCGCCGGTGCGTGCGACCAATTCTTCCAGCATCGTCTCCCGCGCAGTCGTCGAAGGCTCGCACTCAAACACTTCACCGCCATAACCGCGAACAGCCGCTTTTTTCGCTTCCGCAGCGGTACGCGGCATGACTACCGATGCCTTGATACCGCGCCTGCCTGCGGCGTAGCTCAGCGACAGTGCATGGTTGCCGGAGGAGTGGGTTGCAACGCCCTTGCCGGCCTGTTCTGCGCTCAAGCCAAATACTGCATTGCATGCTCCACGCACCTTGAACACGCCCGCTTTCTGGAAATTTTCGCACTTGAAGAACAGTTCCGCGCCAGTGAGCTGGTTAAAATAGCTTGAAGTCAGCACGGGTGTACGGTGGATGTAGGGTGTGATGCGCTCTCGCGCAGCCACGACGTCGTCGTAAGCAGGGATGTAATTTGATTCGGCCTCGGTCATATCGGTCACGGTATTCTCGGCTGGTCCGGGTTTAATTGGTCTGGACAGTTTCCCGGTAATAGCGCTGCGCGGCGGCAACGCCGGTGCCTGGCTCGACCGGGTAGCCCAAATCCTTCATCGCCATTTCGATAGCGGCCACACCCGATAATGCCATCACATCGGTCATGGACCCCAGGTGGCCGATTCGAAATGCCTTGCCCGCCATTTCGCCGAGTCCTATGCCAAACGACACACGATAAGTATTGTAAGCATGGTTGGTCAGTTCATCGCTGTCGAACCCATCGGGTACGTAGATGGCGCTCACCGTATCCGAATACAAATCTGGTGACTCCGCGCAAAGGCGCATATCCCAGGCAGCGATCGCCCGGCGAATACCCTCGGCAATACGGAAATGCCGCGCGAACACATGATCGAGACCTTCTTCGAATAACATATCGAGGCTGGCGCGCAGACCATGAATGAGCTGGACCGTAGGGGTATAGGGGAAGCTGCCCTTTTTGGTGGCAGCGAGCATCTCGCCGAAATCGAAGTAACACCGGGGGCAACTGGCCTGTCTGGTTGCCTCTATGGCTTTTTCGCTCGCGGCGACTATAGCCATTCCGGTCGCGAGCATAAAACCTTTTTGCGTACCGGATAAAGCGATATCCACACCCCATTCGTCCATTTTAAAATCCATACTCGCGAGCGAACTCACGCAATCGACGTAGAACATCGCCGGGTGACTGCTCGCATCGATAGCCTTGCGCACCTCGGCGATATCGCTACGGACGCCGGTAGCTGTTTCATTGTGGGTGGCGAGTACGGCCTTGATGCTGTGCCTTGAGTCTTCGGCGAGTCGACTCGCGAAGCGGTCGGCCGGAGCGCCTGTACCCCAGGTGCATTCGATGATCTCTACATCCAGCCCATGGCGCTGGCATAGCTCAATCCAGCGGTGAGAAAACATGCCATAACGCGCGACCAGTACCTTGTCACCGGGTGAGAGGGTATTGGTGACCGATGCTTCCCATCCACCGGTGCCGCTGGCGGGGAAAATGAGTATCTCGCCTGCCGCAGTTTTAAAAACTTTTTTCAGATCGTCCAGCACCGGCTTTAACACCCCGGCGAAGTCAGGCGAGCGATGGTCTAAGGTCGGGGTATTCATCGCGCGTCGTATGCGATCCGGTATGTTGGTCGGACCCGGGATAAAGACTGGGTTTTGATCGTGCATTTCGATTCCTGTGTTTTACTGAGTGACTAAATTATAAACTGACCTATGGTTTATTCAATTATTTTGAAAAAATAATCCAAAATATATATTAATTTGTAAGCTGTTGATTAATAAGAATAATAATTTTTCTATAATTTAAATAAAATAAATTATAGAAATTTATTTTATTTATTTTTATACTTAAGAAAGGTCTGAATTATTCAGAGGTTTCTTAGATTTACCTAATTTTCGAGATTCGAGAAAAATTATGCCAGATCAGGCTCCACAAAGACGCGCGCGCGGACGACCCAGATTACCGCCTGCCGACAGCTCGAGTACCACGGTTCAGGCGCTGGACCGGGGATTAACCCTGTTACGCAACTTGAGCAGAAAAGGTAATGTGGCTTTAACAGAACTGGCACTCGGTGCTGGCATGCCACCCTCGACGGCCCATCGGATGCTTACCACTTTGCAGAAACACGGCTTTGCAGAATTCAACCAGTCGACCCAGGAATGGGCTATTGGCCTGGAAGCTTTCCGTGTAGGTAGCGCCTACCTGAATCGCACCAATCTTGTCGAAGCGGCCCGGCTAACGATGCGCCATCTGACCGAAGAAACAGGCGAAACAGCAAACCTGGCGATAGCAGATAATGGCGATGTCGTTTTTTTAAGTCAGGTCGAAACGCACGAACCAATCAGGGCTTTCTTCCACCCCGGAACAAGAGGCTACATGCATGCATCGGGTATCGGCAAGGCATTGCTGGCCAATATTCCCCGGTATGAAGTCGAGAAAATTTTACAGGTGAAAGGCTGCCCCGAGTTCACCCCCAAAACACTTGTTTCACCCAGTGCCCTGTTTGCCGATCTCGAACAAACAAAGTCTCGTGGATGGTCTTTTGACGACGAAGAGCGTTATTTGGGTATGCGCTGCGTTGCGGCCCCGATATTTAACTCCTTTGGTGAAGCCATAGCAGGTATTTCGGTATCGGGACCTACCGTACGTTTTCCAGATAATTCGATTGCTGAAATGGGTCCCAGGGTGCGCCGAGCGGCGGATGAAATCACACGGATTATGGGTGGGAATATTTGAATTCCGGGGACAGTATACCTATTAACAGGTTGTATATTGATACGGTTTTCTAGTTCTCATTAATCTGCAGGTAAACAATGATCAGTGCGGCATATCCTGGTGTTCACATTTGCTTGCGTTAAAGACCAGCCCGAAATGCATCAGACAAAAAATAGGTATACTGTCCCCTGATATAGCTGATATGGGGAAATTCCCATAATACGATGTAACCGTCGGCAGATACGAAACAGGCCCGCGCCGGATTATGCGAGGTCCAGAGCTGCATATTGGTGGAATCGGTAGCGTAGCGGATATTTAACGGATCGAATAACAGGATGCCACCGTAATCACGTTTGCGCAGTTCATTGCAAAGTCGTTGCAAACGGAATTCTCGCATCGTGTCGAGATGTGGAATCTCGAGCCCGAGTGCCTTCCACTCGCTAAATGCGAGGGCAGTAGGGCCGACTTCTACGCGGTCATTATCGTCCGGAGTGCCATCGGGCTTGAGTGCTGTAGCACGCCGACGAGAGGGGTCGATTTTACGGTTTGAACTGTCTATCGAGAAAGGTGAAGGCGACCAGGGTAAACCTCTGGTTCTTGCTGTCATGGTGGCGAAGCCTACGGGATCGAATAATTAAAGTATAAGCAGGCTTGTGCAGATTTTAGTCAGCAAGAGGTGGGTGTTCGTCTAGTCGCCTTGAAATTCGTGGCAGGCGTGTTCGATTGCGTGTGCAAAGGAACGCGCCAGGCTACGCGCGACGAACAGGTCATAGGTCGGTGTATCGTCAACCTGAATCACCATCGCAGACATGTGGGCCACCAAAGTAGAGGCGCATCGACCAGGCTGAAAGGCGCGCGGGTGCAAATCGATCGCCGTATTTTTTGCCATCACTTCACGAGCACGCGAGCCGCTCAGACGTAATCCGCATCGACCGTGGCTTTGATCGACCACTGCTGCGAGACCGCCGAGCGCTTGCTGCAGTGTTTCCAGCAATGCACCGGGTTTGCGGCCCCACTCTTCATCGTTCGCTATTACGATCCAGCTGGTTGGGCTATTCCAGGCGATCTGGGTGTGTTCGTTAGAACTGCAAACACCCGGTCTGGTCGAGCATTCGATACCCAGTGCTTTGCTCATCGCGGCGGCAGCCTCTGCATGCTGGTCCGCCCAGGCCAGCACCTGGATCGTGTTCAGGTTTGTGCGCTCCTGCAAGTGGACATTTTTATAGGCGATGATCGCGTCGCGGTCAATCGGTAACAGCGGTGAAACTCGGACCGGGAGTCCTTTGGCTGGAGTATCAGGCACGGACGCGCTCTCCCTCGGGATCGATAAATACTGGATGACAAACCTCGACGCGGCGCTTTTCATCGTAGAGTGGAAATACCGCATCGATATGCTCGCCGTGTCTTGACGCGCCGTCCTTCAGCAGGCCAAGTGCGATGTAGCATCCCAGTGACGGGCTATAGGTGATCGCCGAAACATGCCCCTGTGACTGACTGACGCTTTCCAGTTTGACCTTGTCGTCGATCAGGTGGGCGCCGATACGAAGATTCTGACCTGGCTCCAGCGACTTAAGCCCCACCAACTGCAAGCGACCCTCGGCCAGCATCGCGGGACGCTCGGAATTGTGTTTGCCGATAAAATGCTTGTCACGATTGGCCATGCCTTCGAGCCCAAGATCGAGCGCGGTGGTGCGGCCATCAAGTTCGGTGCCGGTAACGTGGCCTTTCTCGATACGCAGGGTGCCCAGCGCCTCGGTGCCGTAGGCCGTCACACCGAGTTCCTTTCCGGCTTCGAGTAATTCGAGCCATGCCTGTTCACCGTAGTCGGCCGGCAGGTTGACTTCGTAGGCGAGTTCGCCGGAGAAACTGATTCGGAACAGACGCGCCGGCAGGTTATTCAGCTTGCATTCGCTCACCGCCATATATGGAAAAGCTTCATTGCTGATGTCAATATCGATCACTTTTTTCAGCAGCTTGCGGCTATTCGGCCCCGCTATCGCGATACCGGTCCACTGCTCGGTGACGGAACAAAGCACGACATTGAGATCCGGCCAGATGACCTGGTGATAGTATTCCATGTGCGCCAGTACCGGGGCTGCATTGGCGGTAGTGGTGGTCATGAAATAGTGATTTTCGCCCAGCCGAGAAGTGGTGCCGTCATCGTACACCATCCCGTCTTCGCGCAGCATGGCGCCGTAGCGCACCTTGCCGACTGGTAATTTGAGCCAGTTATTAATATACAGGCGATTCAGGAACTCGGAGGCATCCGAGCCCTGGATATCAATCTTGCCCAGGGTGGAAACATCGATCATCGCGACATTATTGCGCGTGTTACCGGCTTCGCGGGAATAACAATCGACTAGCGTATCACCGGGCGACTGTGGGTAGTAGCGCGCGCGCAACCATAGCCCCGCTTCGATAAATACCGCGCCCTGCTTTTCGTTCCAGTCGTGGATCGCGGTACGGCGCACCGGCATAAAATCGTATCCAACCGTATGGCCTGCAAATACGCCCATCGCAACCGGCACATAAGGTGGACGAAAGGTGGTGTTCCCGACCTCTGGAATCGGTTCGCCGCGTTGACCTGCGAGTATCGCCAAGGTGTTGACATTACTGGTTTTACCCTGATCTGTGGCCATACCCTGGGTGGTGTAGCGCTTTAATAGCTCGACCGAATCGTATCCTTCCTGAGCGGCCAGGTTCACATCGCTGACTTTCACGTCGTGTTGTAGGTCGACAAATTGCTTGTAAGTTTTGTTGTAAGGGGTGGGCGCTATCCACAGTGCCTCGATACTATAGGCGCCATCGTCGCCAGCTTTGGGGGCTTTTTTATTGCGCCCCTTGAACCCGGCCAATTTGGCCGCTTCGGCGCCTGCTGCCAGGCCCTGATCGAGACAGTCCTGTAAACCAAAGCTGCCCTTTGCCGCGCCGATACAAACTTCGGCCTGACACGACTTCCCCGGTACGAACGAAAAGATCGCTTCATCGTAAACCGGTTTCGCGCCCGACTGGCTGTGCAAATGCACGTTGGGATTCCAGCCACCGGACGAGGCAATTAAATCACAGTCGATACGGCGCGGGTCTTCGGTATCACCTTGGGTTGATACCAGTAATGCGTAAGTAACCCGCTGACCACCTCCGGCGGCTCCGACTGTTTTTCCGGTAATCAATTCGATGGACAGTGCTGCCAGGTCGGCGGCCAGGGGTGCCTCCGGGTGGGCTCTGGAATCGACCACGGCGGCGACCGTGACACCGGCCTTGTGCAAATCGATCGCGGTGCGGTAGGCATCGCTGTTATTGGTGACAACGATGGCACGAGTACCGGGTTTGACCCCGTATTGATTGGCGTAGGTACGAACTGCGGAAGCGAGCATAATCCCGGGCTTGTCGTTATTGCCGAATATCAGTGGTCGTTCGGTAGCGCCAGCGGCAATCACCACCTGTTTCGGGTACAGGGTCCACATCCGCTGCCGCGGTTTTCCATCTGCAGGAATGGCTACATGGTCGCTCACTTTTTCGATCGCCGCGAGGGTGTTGTGGTCGTAGTATCCAAATACCGTGGTGCGGTTAAAAATATGTACGTTGTCCATCTCGGACAGTTTTGCAACCTGTTCTGCCGCCCAGTCGGCTCCTGATTTGCCGCTTACGGTCAATTTTTCGCTATTGAGAGAACCCCCGAGGTGTACATGCTCGTCGGCGATAATCACGCGGGCGCCCTTCTCGGCAGCAGCCTTTGCCGCCATCAGACCGGCGGGCCCAGCACCAACCACCAGTACATCGCAGTGTTCATGGCATTGCTCGTAGTGATCGGGGTCGGCTTCTGTGGGTGCGCTACCCAGGCCGGCAGCGCGACGGATGACATGTTCGTAGACATGGGTCCAGAAGGAAACCGGCCACATGAAAGTTTTGTAGTAAAAACCCGCCGATAGCAAGGGTGAGAACAGGTTATTGATAGCCATGATGTCAAAGGACAATGAGGGCCAGCGGTTTTGACTATTGGCCACCAGTCCGTCGAACAGTTCGATCGTGGTGGCACGGGTATTGGGTTCCTTGCGAGCGCCGGTGCGCAATTCGACCAGCGCGTTGGGCTCTTCCGACCCGGCGGTCAGAATACCGCGAGGTCTGTGGTATTTAAAACTGCGGCCAAGTAAATGTACGCCATTGGCGAGCAGGGCCGAGGCCAGGGTATCACCCTCGTAGCCCTGGTACGACTTGCCATCAAAAGTGAATGTGACTGGACGGTTGCGATCGATGGATCCGCCTGCGGCGGTACGAAACTTCTGGGTCACGATTGCTAACCCCCATCCATCTTGCCAGTCGGCAAATTGGGTGATGCCGGTGCTGTACCGTGTATTTCGTGCGTCACGGTGTCGCGAACCACGGTTATCCAGGCGCGGCAGCCGTTGACGTGTTGCCAGTGTTCCCTGTGCTTTCCAGCGGGATTACTGCGGGTATAAACGTAGTCGTACCATTCGTCCAGCGAGTCTTCGTCTGCAGGACGTTGCAACGAAGCATCGCCACCGTAGGAAAACTCGTCTTCGTTACGAACCCCGCACCAGGGGCATTCAATTCTTAGCATGGTTCACCTTCAAGGAATATGAGAACTTAATGCGCATTAGGAATTGCACCCGCGCCTTTTTCATCGATCAGGCTACCTTCGCGGAAGCGCTCCAGCTTGAAGTCCCTGTTGAGTTTGTGTGCTTTGTCGTGCGCGATGGTGTGAGCAAATACCCATCCCGACCCGGGCGTTGCTTTGAAGCCGCCGTAACACCAGCCGCCATTGATATATAAATTGTCGATAGAAGTTTTGCTGATGATCGGGGTCCCGTCCATCGACATATCGACCACGCCACCCCACTGCCGCAGTATTCGTAAACGCGCGAGGCAGGGCATCATCGTGACTCCACCGGCTACCACATGATTGAAAGTAGGCAGGTTACCGCGCTGTGCGTAAGTGTTGTAGCCGTCGAGGTCACCACCGAATACGAGCCCGCCCTTGTCGGACTGGCTGATATAAAAATGTCCTGCGCCGAATGTACACACGGTATCCACCAGTGGTTTGATGGCTTCGGTCACGTAGGCTTGCAATACATGGCTTTCGATCGGCAGTTTCATTCCGACCATGTCGAACACGCGACTCGTGTTACCTGCGACCGCGACTCCGACCTGACCAGCACCGATAAATCCCCGCGAGGTTTCGACCCCAAGCACTTTATCGCCATCGCGTTTAATACCGGTGACTTCACATCTTTGAATGATATCGACCCCGAGGCGGTCGGCACCGCGTGCGTAACCCCAGGCAACCGCGTCGTGTCGTGCGGTGCCGCCGCGAGGTTGAGCAAGCCCGCCGGTGACGGGGAAGCGTGTGTTTTTCGAAAAATCCAGGTGCGGCAACAGTTTCCTGACACCGTCGAGATCGTGCATTACCGCGTCTACGCCATTCAAACGCATCGCATTGCCACGTCGCGCAAAAGCGTCACGTTGTGGGTCGTTATGGAACAGGTTTATAATGCCGCGCTGGCTGAACATGACGTTGTAGTTCAATTCCCGGCTCAGGCCCTCCCATAGTTTCATCGAATGCTCGTAAAACTGCGAGTTTGCATTGAGCATGTAATTAGACCGTACGATGGTGGTGTTGCGACCCGTATTCCCACCGCCGATATAACCTTTTTCCAATACCGCTACATTGGTAATGCCGTGCAACCGGGCAAGATAATAAGCGGTCGCCAGGCCATGCCCACCACCACCGATGATGATGACATCGTAGCGTTTTTTAGGCTCCGGGTTTCTCCAGGCTCTTGTCCACCCACGATTACCCGTCAGTGCGTGCTTGACCAGGCTGAGAGCTGAATAATGCATAAGCGTCGATCCGTTTGGGTATCAATGTGATGAATAGACCGGCGACAGCGGTCCTTACTGGTCAAAACCGGCCAGTGTGTCAATCTATTCGCTCGGAGTCAGTTTAAACAGAATGGTGTCGCGGGTGTCAATCGATAAACGACTCGGCAGGGCACATAAACGACATTTGGTCAGGCAGAATAATTCGACCCCGGATTTCGCTCCCATAGCAGGTGTAAGCGTCAGTTTTAGGCAGAGATAGCGATTCCAGCCTGAAAATCCAGGACATTAAGCCTGAAATTGGGGTGGATTCGTGACGATATGCGAAAAACTGATAATTATTCACCTAGATTTCGACAATAATGACGTCTATTCTCTATAGTTCTACTTATACTAAATATCTAAGGAACTCACCATGGAGAGCTTCTATCTCTGGCCAGACATGCCTGGCGTTTCAATTGCTTTCTGGGTCGTTAGTAGCATGATTTTCCTGTTTTTTGCCAGGGATCCCATGCACAAGATGATTCAGGCCTTGTCGGACGCTACAGCGGGGGGACTGAGAAAACTGGCTGTCTGGACACAAAAAACCGCCCAGGCGGTGCGCGAAAAGGATCGTAAGGTAATACTCGAATCGGGCGTTGCCAAAATTCAGGGTGAAATACTCCAGGAATTCTCAAAGATAGACATCGCCAATACCAAGACTCTGACAGGATATCCCAAATTACAGTTAAAGCTGGATGACAGCATTAGCCAGATCGAGCGCGATTACAAGGAATGTGGTCAGGTGACCCCCGCAGCGCCGGGATGGAGTGAGGTGATAGAAAGTATCGCGCGCGCACAGGGCTCGACTGGTGATCGCATTATCGAAAATATGCTGGCTGAAATTCATAAGTCGGCCATCGCTGGTGAAAAGAAAGCTTTGTCTGAATTTCGCGATGTTGCAGCCAAACGCCATAAGATATTAGGAACTATGGCCCCTGTCTGGAAGCGGATTGAAAAAACTGGTAAAGACGTCAGTAAGCAAGTCGACAGGGTCATCGAAAATAGCCGTAATATGGAAAAATATATGGATCAGTACCAGAAAATTTCCAGTGGCGCACCCGAATCGGTCGATCTGCTTTCTTCAAAGGTAACCAAGCTTTTCATCATCTCGCTAATCGTGCTTTTTATTGGTCTGGTCGGCGCCTTCGTCAACTTTAATCTGATCGCCCTGCCGATGTCTGAGCTGGTACCCGCTGGCGCACGTGTGGCCGGTCTGGCGGTATCAGAAATATCCGCACTGGTTATAGTCGCGCTGGAACTGATGTTGGGTATATTTTTATTTGAGGCGATAGGCGTTACCCATATCTTTCCTCAAATTGCCAATATGACCAGGGGCAAACGAAAAATCATATTGTACGGGTCACTATTCGGGCTTTTATTCCTGTCTTTGGTAGAAGCCTCGCTTGCGATCCTGCGCGATAATCTGGCAGAAGCCAAGACAGCACTGGATATCAGCCTCGCAGGCGGGGTAGCAGCGGTTGCGGAATCATTTACCTCGAATATTACGGTGATCGGGCAGGCGACCCTGGGCTTTGTACTCCCCTGGATTCTGGCCGTCATGGCGATACCGCTGGAAATGTTTATCGAATCAAGCCAGCATGTATTAGCCAGACTGTATACCATGTTGATCAACCTGCTTTGCCATCTGGCTAACGGGATTGCTTATCTGATAGAAGGGTTGTTTAAAATACTGATACATGTGTTTGACATCTACATCATAGTCCCGTTGCAGATATACAATATGTTTAAAGGAAAGCCAATTAGCGCGGGCTGATCGGGGAAAATCTAATGCGAAAAATAATACGGCGTATTCTGTTTGCGATTTCAGTAGCCTTCGTTGTTGCTGCCTGTACCGATAACAAGGCGTATGAAACCTCATTTTGCGCACTGGTGGATATCTCCGGCACCTATGCTGGTGAAAAGAGTCATGTGGTTAATATCATCAAGGCGGGCATCGTGCCTGAAATGGTTCCCGGCGATAGCCTGTTCTTTGTCAAGATCGACAGTAATAGCTACTCTGAAGAAAACCTGGTAACAAAATTGACCCTGGATTACAGGCCGACAAAAGCGAATAGCCAGAAGCTCGCCATCGCTAAAATACTGGACAAATTTGGCAAAGGCAATGCCAGGTCTCGTCTTACCGATATCAGCGGCGCCCTGATGCTCTGCTCTGATTATTTAAAGTCGACCAAATCCGGTACCCAGATCATGTTCGTGTTCAGCGACATGAAAGAAGAATTACCGGCTGGCGTGGTACGCAAATTTGCAGACGATGAGTTCGAAGGTATGGATATAGTTGCGATGAATGTGATCAAGCTCAGTAAAGATAGCATCAACCCGGAAATCTACCGTAAGCGCCTGAAGAAATGGGACGAGCGCATTACTGCTGCCGGCGCCCGGAGCTGGAACACCCTGCTCGACGCAACCAAGATCCGGGAATTTATCGAACAGGCCAAGTAGCGCATGTGCGCCAGGGAATCTCAATAGTCGATCTTGCGTCTTAAATCTTTGAGTTGCCCACGCCTGGTTTTACCCTCGATACGCCTTTCCTGCGAACCCCGGGTCGGTTTCGTGGGTTTGCGTTTCTTGCGCGGAATCGCCACACTCCTGATCAGCGCCTGTAGCCGGGCTAAGGCTGCCTCTCTATTTTTTTCCTGGCTGCGATACTGCTGCGCCTTGATGATCACGACACCGTCCTTTGAGATTCGTTGATCGCTGAGCTTCAGCATCTGCTCCTTATAAAGATCAGGCAACGACGAAGCCCCGATATCAAATCGAAGATGGATAGCGCTAGATACCTTGTTCACGTTTTGGCCACCGGCGCCCTGCGCGCGGATCGCCTGTATTTCGATCTCTGCATCCGGGATGGTGACCTGACTGGATATAGAAAGCATGATCGAGCACACTAATACAGTCAGCGGTTGTTAGCAATTTGACCATCTGGCAGTAGTTTATCCAGTCCACGCACGATGCCGGTAATCTCGGAGTGAATATCATGTCTCAATCACCAGCCGTTCGGCCCGATTTTTTCCAGTTGCAAAACGGGTCAAAAGCCAGGCTTCCTTTTTCCAGTGCGGAATACGAAAATCGCCTGGGCAAGCTGCGCGCGTCGATGGGCGAAGCCGGAGTCGATGCCATGCTGCTCACCTCGATGCACAATATTGCCTATTACTCCGGTTTTTTATACTGCTCGTTTGGGCGTCCGTACGCCTGCGTCGTGACCGCCGAACGTTGTGTCACGGTATCGGCCAACATCGACGGAGGTCAGCCCTGGCGTCGTTGTTATGGCGAAAACCTGATTTATACCGACTGGCAGCGGCACAATTACTGGCGCGCGCTAAAGTCGATTATTCCAAGTGCCAGGCAAATCGGTATCGAAGCTGATCACATGACCCTGGCAGCACGCGATACCCTGTCGAGTTTACTGGGCGATACCCAGACCAAAGACTTAAACGCCGATATCATGGCTCTGCGTATGATAAAATCAGCCGAGGAAATCGAACTGATCAAGGGCGGTGCGCGCACGGCCGATATCGGTGGTGCGGCGGTCAAAAACGCGATCCGTGAAGGCACCCGCGAAGTCGATGTCGCAATGGCGGGTCGTGATGCGATGGAGGTGGAAATGTCACGCGCTTATCCGCATAGCGAACTGCGCGATAGCTGGGTCTGGTTTCAGACAGGGCTTAATACCGACGGCTCGCAGTAGCCGGTGCCGACC
>JADFMY010000066.1 GCA_022563685.1 Pseudomonadota bacterium
GTGGTTTCGGTAATCGCCACCAGGCCCATGCTGGCGCCGATGCGAAATGCCTCTCCTTCCCAGAAAAACTGGTAGTCCCTGATGGCCTGAAGGATGGCGTCGGCGACGCGGTGCGCCTGGTCCAGCGAGCAATGCTCCATCAACACGCCGAATTCATCGCCCCCGAGTCGCGCCAGGGTGTCACGCTTCCTGACGGTAGCCTGTAGCAGTTTCCCCAGCTGGCGTAACAGCTCGTCTCCTGCAGCATGGCCACAGGTATCGTTGATGACCTTGAACCGGTCGAGATCCAGGAAACACATCGCATGTTCAGCCTGGTCATGGCGAATCGTTGAAAGCAGGCGGTTGGCCCGTTGCTCGAACTCGCGGCGGTTGATCAGCCCGGTCAGGGCATCGTGGCTGGCCTGGTAGCTGAGCTGCTCGGTCAGTTTGTACTCCTGGGTCACATCGTCTTTAATAGCGATGAAATGAGTGAGGTTCCCATCGTCATCCCGGACCCCCGAGATGGAGGAACGCTCCCAATAAAGGGTTCCATCTTTTTTGCGGTTATGCATTTCGCCCTTCCATACCTCGCCTGACAGGATGGTGTTCCACAGGTCGATATAAAATGCTTCGGATTGCTCTCCTGATTTGAGAAGACGCGGTGTCTGGCCGGTGGCTTCGTCACTTGTGTAACCGGTTATCTCGGTAAACTTGGGATTGACGTACTCGATGATGCCGTTGAGGTCGGTAATGATCACTATGGCGGAACTGGATTCTACCGCACGAGAGAGTTTTTTTAATTCTTCTTCCACCTTTTTACGTTCGGTGATGTCAGTACCAGTGCCACGGTATCCAGTAAACTTGCCCTCTGAATCGAATATTGGATTACCATTCGCTGAAATGGACATGATTTCCCCATCCTGTTTCATTAATTGGTATTCAATATTTCTGAATGGCTCGCGTCTTTCCAGCCTTGAAAAATGCTCTCGCCATTTTTCACTGTCTATATCTTCGAGGGCTGGATTAATAAGTTTCTCGCGACCATAACCATAGATGTCTTCGGAACTGAATCCGGTCAGTTCGAAAAATCGGTCACTGAGGTAGATGAAAATCGAATCGGCATTCATCTCCCAAAACCAGTCGGACGATGCCTCGGCATAATCCCGAAAGCGTTCTTCGTTGGCGCGACGATTTTTCTCTACCTGCCTGCGCTCCAGTTCCATGGCAATCAGGTTGGAAAACAGCCTGAACAGAGCGACCTCCGGCTCGGCATTCGAGATGGGCCTGGTATACAGGGCTACCAATATACCCAGCACCTCTTTTTCCCTGCCGTAGAGCGGCACGCCGATATACGCCTCTATACCCATCTCCACGAGCAGCTGATCCTCAGGAAAATCTCTACACACCTGGCTCGTATGGATACACAAAGCGTCACCAGCCACATTTTCACAGGGGGTTTGCAGCAGTGAATACTGGAAATTGGGAAGGATCTTACCTCGCTCGCACAAGGCCAGGGTGCTGGCTTCATGACGCTCAAGATTAACATCGGCAACGAATACAAATGTCGCCTCCAAAGCACTGGACAGGCCGATAACCGCATGCTCCAGATAACTATCGGTAGTCGCTTTGGAGAGACTGTCGAGGATCTGGGTGATTTTAGCGAGCGTCAATTAAGCACGCCCATCGGAGAGCGACCCAATGAAGGGCTTCGCCTGTCTATCCTTATAGCCATAGGTTCCTCGATCTCCGAACAGATGTTTCGTCTTACTGTGTGCCGACCATTTTCGAAAGTGGGCTCCACAGACCGGACTGACCGACAAGGCCTCGCCAAACCAGGCCAGGCAACAGTTTATTTCAACACCGCTGCTTTACCTTAACACAAATCTACTTAACTGCTTCCCAGCGTTTCTACTCGAATGCGGTGTATCTCGCCGTGCACCGTATCGAGCCCGCGAATTTTTTCGATAGCCTTGTCCATATGCAATTCGCGAATTTTCTGCGTCAACATGATTATAGTTGCCTGTGGCGCACCTGATTCCGGTTCTTTCTGCAATATGGCTTCGATCGAAATATCGCTCTCGCCCATGATTCGCGTAATATCGGCCATCACGCCCGGGATGTCATCCACGCGCATACGTAAATAGTATGCAGTCGAAATTTGCGTAACGGGCAATACTGGAATATCGGCGATCTGGTCGGCCTGAAATGCCAGGTGCGGGACGCGATTTTGCGGGTCGGTAGTGATCGTACGTGCCACATCGATAATATCCGCTACCACCGCCGAAGCGGTGGGATCCGCTCCCGCACCGGCACCATAATAGAGCGAAGGACCGAGCTTATCCGCCATCACCAGCACGGCATTCATCACTCCCTCTACATTAGCAATCAGTTGTTTTTCCGGAATCAGGGTTGGATGAACGCGCATTTCGATACCTTCTTCGGTTCGACGGGCGATACCGAGATGCTTGATGCGGTACCCCAGTTGCCCTGCATAAATCACATCCTCGGTAGATATGTTGCCAATCCCCTCGGTATATACCGCATCAAATTGTAATGGAATACCAAACGCCAGTGACGCCAGTATGCACAGTTTATGCGCCGCATCGATGCCCTCTACATCGAAAGTGGGATCGGCCTCTGCATAACCCAGGGCCTGGGCTTCGCGCAGCACATCTTCGAATTCACGGCCCTTGTCGCGCATCTCGGTGAGAATGAAATTGCTGGTGCCGTTAATAATGCCGGCGAGCCACTGGATATGATTTGCACTCAGGCCTTCACGGATGGATTTAATGATTGGAATACCACCTGCGACCGCGGCTTCGAATGCCACGTTTACGCCCTTTGCCTGCGCCGCGGCGAAAATCTGGTTGCCGTGTATGGCGATCAGGGCCTTATTCGCGGTAACGACCTGCTTGCCATTTTCGATAGCCTTTAACACCAGGTCACGCGCGGGATCATAGCCCCCGATGAGTTCGATCACGATGTCCACCTCGGGGTCATTCACGACTTCAAACGGATCGGAAGACAGTTTAATATCCTCGGTCCCCTCAGGCATGCCTTTGCTAATCGATTTACGCGAAGCATGCACGATTTCGATGCTGCGACCAGCGCGCCGTGCTATTTCTTGCGCATTGTTTTTGAGCACCAGCGCAGTACTGGCGCCTACCGTACCGACACCAATCAGGCCAAGTTTCACCGGTTTCAATTTACGTCTCCAGATTCAAGCTAATGAGAAAATTACGAACGCGCAACCTTAAGTTAATCCAGGCCTGACTGTCAATCGGAACCAGCAACTCATGCGATACCTGGGCCTGCGCCGCGAGCATCGCGAGCGCTTTGGGTATCCATGGCGGTCCTGTCATCGAATCTAATGACCTGACAGGCCTCGCATTAATTGCCCGAAAGAGACATTTGATTTATTCTGGTCACATGCCACTCACCGAAGATCGAATCACCAGCCGTTATAGTATTTCTGCCTATAGCGCGGGCGAAGTGACTGTGAACCAAACGGCTTATCGCCAAAGTCTGATTTTGTCGCCACACTCTATTCACTACCCCTGGCCGATAGCCAGTATCGAGGATCTTGACGAATCCAGCCTACAGATAGTACTGGATATGAATCCGTATGTGGTCTTACTCGGTACCGGCGAGCAACAACAGTTTCCCGAGGCCAGTATCATGGCTTTTTTTGGCCAAAGGGGTATAGGCCTGGAGGTGATGAATCACGGTGCCTTGTGTCGCACGTTTAATATCCTGGTAGCGGAGGATCGCGACGTTGTTGCGGCAATAATACTGAGTTAAAACCAGAAGTAACGACAACCATTCAGCCGGGAAATTACTCTATGACATTGTCTCTTGAAAAACCTCTGTTTTCGAGGATACGCCGTAATTTGCGTAACGCTTCCATCTGAATCTGCCGCACCCTTTCTCGTGTCACGCCCAGTTCAAGGCCGACTTCCTCCAGTGTACCGCGTGCATGGCTGCGCAAACCAAAGCGCCGAACCACTACGGCACGTTGTTTTTCGTCCAGCTCGTCCAGCCAGTCGTCAAGATGCTGGATCACCGACTCGTCCTGCAAAATACTGGACGGATCCACATTATTATCGTCCGCAATAACATCCAGTAACGACCTTTCGTCTTCTCCTTCGCCGACCGGAATATCAAACGAAGAGACTCGATCGGCCAGACGAAACATCTTCTCGACGTCCTCGACCGGTTTCTTTAGAACTCTGGCAACATCTTCGGCGCTCGCTTCCCGGTTGAGTTCCTGGGTCAATTTGCGCGCCGCTCGAAGATAGGTATTGAGCTCCTTGATAACATGAATGGGAAGACGTATCGTCCGTGTCTGATTCATCAAACCGCGTTCGATAGTTTGCCTGATCCACCAGGTTGCATAGGTTGAAAATCGAAACCCGCGCTCTGGATCGAATTTCTCGACCGCTCGCATCAGCCCAAGATTGCCTTCTTCTATCAAGTCTAATAATGCCAGCCCTCGATTCATATAGCGTCTGGCAATTTTGACTACCAGGCGCAAATTGCATTCGATCATCTTGTCGCGGGCTTTAGTATCTCCTTTTAAGGCGAGCTGCGAGTAGTAAACTTCTTCTTTGGCGGTGAGTAGCGGGGAGATTTCAATTTCTTTTAAATACAGCCTGGTCGGGTCTGCATCGGAGGCGCGCCTGGTACCAGTTTTTCTTCGGTCTACTGGCTGACGACGGTCGGCTACTTTCGCGCCTTCAACTTCACTGACATCTGGGTCATCGTTAGACTCAATAATGGTCGCATGTTCTTCGACCGCAACGCTAGCTTCGAGTTTTTCACTTTCCTCGATTTCAAGCAGGTCTTCTACCAGTTCGTCAGCCGGTATCTCCGTATCTTCAATTAACGACGTATCAGTCGATTTAGTCATCCAGCCTTCACCAATTTCCGATCATTCGACTCATCGTTTCGGTAAATACTTCAACGGATCAACCGGCTCGCCATTCTTTCTGATTTCAAAATGCAGCCTGGCAATCGTAGTTTTGTGCTGACCCATTGTCGCGATTACCGTGCCAGCCTTGATTTGCATGCCTTCTTTTACAAGCCGCTGCTGGCAATAGGCGTAAGCACTCAAATAGATGTCACTGTGCTTAATAATGATCAGGTTACCATATCCGGACAAACCATTACCACTATATACTACCTTACCATCAGCTATGGCATAGACTGGTTGGCCAAGCTTTCCAGCGATATCTATTCCTCGTCGATCAACTTTGTTGACGGAAAATGTGTTCAAAACGATACCACTGACAGGCCAAATCCATCGACTGGGAACAGCACTCGTAACTGTTGGTTGAGCACTTTCAGTCAGTAGCTTCGATGCGGTCGCTGGAGTCGTCTTCGAAGGTTCTGTAGCAGGCTGGGCAATTTTGATGCTTCCGGGCTGAAACAGCTTAAGGCGCTGCCCAGGCTTGATGATCGAATTGACGGCTATGCGATTCCAGCTTGCCAGTTTTTTGTAATCGAGGCCATAACGCCAGGCGATCGAATAAAGAGTGTCGCCAGATATCACCTGATACCAGCTACCCGTCGAGGTTTTTTGTGCGGGAGGGGGTACCGATGCGCAAGCAGCTAACACCGACAGAATAATGACCAGGGATATCAGTTGAAAAAGAGATTTCATCGTTATAGTTGGTAATAAACGATAACCATGACCAATAAGATAACAGCTCCCCACCCTATTTTCTCAATATATTGAATCAGTTTCGGTTCCATCGCCGGGCCAAATTTGGCCAGACACCAGGCAACCAGAAAAAACCTTGAACCGCGGCCGATCAGGGATGCTATTACAAATGGAATAAATGCCAGGCCGAGTACACCGGCAGATATAGTGAATATTTTGTATGGCACCGGTGAAAACCCGGCTACCAGTACAGCCCAGAATCCCCAGTGATCGAACCATAGAGTTGCCGTTTCGTAGGCAGATTGATACCCCCAGTCGATTAATAAAGGCTGTATATAATCGAACAGGAAAGCGCCGAGCAGATAACCAACAATGCCACCGATAACCGAGGCTATCAAGGTCAGAGTTGCGAAATACAGGGCCTTGTGTGGTGCCGCCAAAGCCATCGGCGCCAGCATCAGATCGGGGGGAGGAAATGGCAGGATAAACGACTCGAGAAAACTTAATATGGACAGGTACCAGGGAGCGCTATCTTTGCGCGAAAATCGAATCGCCTGGCGGTACAGATACTCGAACATGTGTTAGGCCAGTCCCGGTAACAGGGGAACAAACGAAACCTTCACCAGTGCTGTAGTTTCCAGCCCCTGCGATGTTTTGGTTAATTCCATCAGGGTCTGATCCCTCCCGTCATCGAATGGAAAGATCATCGAACCACCTTCGACGAGCTGTTGTGTCAGAGCCTCCGGTATCTCGGTGCAGGCTGCGGTAATCATGATTCGATCAAATTGATAGTCAGGATTTGGCCAGCCGAGAATTCCATCGGTATGACGTAGTTGAACATTATAATATTCCAGCTCGGCCAGTCGCTTTTTAGCCTGTTTATACAGTGTTTCGATGCGCTCTACGCTATATACCTGCGGAAAAATACCAGCCAGAACAGCGGTCTGATATCCGCATCCGGTACCGATTTCGAGTACCGAATTGGGAGTCCCATCGGCCAGTAATTGCTGGGTCATAAGGGCCACAATGTACGGCTGAGAGATAGTCTGGCCGTAACCTAATGGCAATGCGATATCTTCATAGGCACGGTGCGCCAGTGCTTCATCAATAAACAGGTGCCGTGGGGTCCGGCGCATCACGTCAAGCACTAATTCGTTATCGATACCCTGGTCTTTCAAACGCTGGATTAACCGGTCACGAGTGCGTTGCGAAGTCATGCCGATACCCTGAAGAATTTTATCGGTCGGACTCATAAAAACCTGTCTTCACTCTCATTTAAATCAGTCAACCACTGTTGGAGCGGTTTAATGCTAGCGTGGCGAGTCAGGTCTATCTGTAGCGGTGTGATCGACACCAGCGAGTGCTCCACCGCGTAGAAATCCGTGCCGGGTCCAGCATCCTGTGCAGGGCCAGCTGGGCCTACCCAATAGATCGGTAATCCGTTGGGATCGCTTTGTTTGACCATCGATTCAGCCTTGTGACGAAATCCTAATCGGGTTGCCTGTAACCTGCCAACTTCTTCTAGGCTGCGATCCGGAACATTAACATTCAGGATAGTATTGTCAGGCAGGGGATTAATGGTGATATTTTGAATAATTTGACCGGTGATTTCGGCCGCAACTTCATAATGCCTGCAACTTTTACCGACGAGCGATACGGAAAGCGCTGGTAACCCAAGAAATCTCCCTTCCAGCGCCCCGGCGACGGTACCGGAGTACAGTACATCATCACCCAGGTTAGCCCCTGAATTTATTCCAGATACCACCATGTCGGGTTTTTGATCCAGCAACCCGGATATTGCCAGATGGACACAATCGGTAGGTGTTCCATCGACACTGAAATACCCTAACTCGGTTTCGCGTACCCGTAGCGGGCGCATCAGCGTGAGCGAGTTACTCGCCCCACTCCTGTCTCTATCGGGTGCAACGACGGTTATCTCGGCGATCGCCGATAACCGCTCTGCTAAAAATCTGATACCCGGAGCAAGATATCCATCGTCGTTGGTGATGAGAATATGCATCGTGATTTGAAATAAAAAATATGCGGAATAATAAACCAATTCGGCGCCTGCACGTGATTAATTTGGCACTTCCCCTGATTGTATTAAGGTCGAATTTATTCGACCGGTAGCGGTTCCACTCATTATCGGTCGAATGAATTCGACCCTACGGGCACGATCTAGCCACTCGATTTGGGGGAGAGCCTGTTTTTCTATCAGATCAATTGTAATAGTATGTGCTGTACCTCAGTTAGAAATGGCACCTTAGTAGTGAAACAAAAATCAGACGGTAAAACCAGCTTTGCCGACCTCGTGCCGGGCGTCAAAAAACTCGACCATGACCGCATCAATACTTATCGGGATCGAGTTAAAAATTCGGCCAGATCTACCCCCGGAAGTCCTGAGTCCAGACCTGATTTTTCCAATATTGGATTCCGCCAACTAAACCGCCTTCAGGACTCGCACTACGACTCGAGTATCACGAAAAAGCAGCAACGAAAAATACGCCAGGGAACCTTAGCCGTCGACGACCAGCTTGATCTGCACGGATGTACCCAGGAACAGGCCATTATAGAACTGAATCATTTTCTCGATCATGCGCTGTCTTTGGGTTTCAAACTGTTGATAATCATCCACGGCAAGGGGCAACGTTCGGCAGGCGACGCGGTATTGAAACCACTGGTACAACATTGGCTAGCGCATCAGCCATCGGTTCGTGCCTGGTGCCCCGCACAGGCAAATCATGGTGGCAGCGGCGCGAGTTACGTGTATTTACGCAGCAGCTAAAGAACCTCTGAATTATTCGTTGTACCAGTTAATCTCGTTCGCGGTAAAAGCCCCAACTATAACCTGATTAAGGTTTTCCGGCATCCTCACCTGCGTTGCACTAACAGGGATTCTACCCCCCATGATCTCTGCCTTGCGTTGAGGATACAGGGGTTGCCGGTAAGGTTCGGCGTACCCACCAGGATGAAGCGGCAGATTTGACTGATCGTATTTGTCGGAGGCGCCCAGGGTATGCATAATTTCATGGGTGATCACGACGTTGTTCGATCCGCTGTAACCTGTGTGCGCGAAAGCATTGATCAATCCGATCATACCGCCCCGCAATCCAACCGAGTGGCGCAATGACTGGGTGGTATCGATATCGAAAAAATTAACGAATAAATTGATATCGGCGTTGTTATCGTCATCCGTGAACGACCAGTAAAGCGCCCAGGCACGAAAATGCAGACTCCAGATAATATTATCGAGCATGCCTGGTGCAAGTGGTGGTTGTGGGGGCAGGGTCTCCAGTTCGCGCGCGTACTCTAGCCGTATCGCGTCGATGGGAATGCCATAACGCCGGGCTTCGCTATTGATAAAACGTTCAATCGGTTTGAAATCGGCCAGTTTTAACGAGTCGATATATCGTGCACTGCCACTGAGGTGATCGCCATTGATAGCATAGATCCTGACGACCAGGGTCTGTTCCCAACTCGCCACTCTTAATTTAATCAGCGCTTGTTGTGCGGCCACCGCAAACAGGATCAGCAGCAAGATCAGGTATCGAATATAGCGACGCTTGCGACTCATTGAGCCAGGGAACCGCTGATCAGCATACCAGGCGCTCAGCCTGGTACAGGGTGTCCATTCCGGCTGAACTTCTGAAGGCATTTTCACTCAGGTAACGCCGCCATTGTTTCGCATTCGGCTGCCCGTGAAACAGCCCGATAATATGGCGGATCATTTTGGTCAGAGGCAATCCCCGATGCAGCTGCTGCTCGATATAGGGATAAATATTTTGTAACAAAGCCTGCCGCGTCAACACCTTAGCCTGTTCCTCCCCGAAAATCTTGTGATCCACGTTATGCAATATATAGGGATTTTGGTAGGGCTCACGGCCCAGCATCACGCCGTCTACCTGTTGTAAGTGTGCTTGCGCCGATTCCACCGATTTAATACCCCCATTGATGATTATTTCAGTGTTGGGAAAATCCTGTTTCAGACGATAGACCCAGTCGTACTTCAAGGGGGGAACTTCGCGATTTTGTTTCGGGCTAAGTCCCCGCAACCAGGCGTTTCGGGCATGTACGATCAGTGCATCCACACCCGCTTCGATTTGCGTGCAGGCGAACCGGCAAAACAGATCGTAATCGTTTTGCCGATCGATTCCGGTTCGGTGTTTCACCGTAACGGGTAAAGCGCTACCGCTTTTAAGCGCCGATACGCATTCGCTGACTAGACCAGGGTCGGCCATCAGGCAGGCTCCGAAACTACCCGACTGCACCCGATCACTCGGACATCCACAATTCAGGTTAATTTCATCGTATCCATAATCTGCGCAGATTTGAGCCGCCTGATGCAGTTGTTCAGGGTCGGAGCCACCGAGTTGAACGGCAACTGGATGCTCTTGCCTGCTAAATCCAAGTAAGTAATCCCGGTCGCCATGGATGATGGCTGCCGCTGTTACCATCTCGGTGTAGAGCAGGATGTTTTTTGAAAACAGGCGCAGAAAATAACGGCTGTGCCGGTCCGAACATTCCATCATCGGGGCGATACAAAACTTGCGGTTTACTTTTGCCGGCATCTTATTGGCTTTCAGGCGATCCGCTTTACTTCCTGCACATTGGGCACCTGCGATAATTTATCGATAATCACCACCAGCTCGTCGACATTGTGAATTTCGATGGTGAGTTTACTGTGAACCATTTGCTCGGCCCTGTTGGTAGAGGAATTGATTGTCAGCAGGTTGATATTTTGATTCGCGAGTATCGTACTGATGTCCTGCATCAAGCCGGTGCGTTGGAAGGCGCTTAGCGAAACCTCGACCGGATACACCGACCGTGCACCCTGCCCCCATTCCACTTCGATCAGGCGTTGACGCCGCTCTTCCGGCAGGGCCAGCATGTTGGGGCAATCGTGCTGATGAATCGTGATACCCGAATTCAGCGTAATAAAACCGATAATCAGGTCTCCAGGAACCGGCTTGCAGCACCTGGCAAACTGGGTCTTCAAATTTCCGACGCCGTGAATACTGATGTCATCTCTAGAACTAGTCTGTTTGGGCGCACTTTTCTTGACCTTTTTAAACGGATCATCCGGTTCAGGTTCGCTCTGCAAGTAGCCTATAATCTGTGCCGAGGTAATCAGTCCACGTCCGATATCGGCAAAAAATTGGTCCGGTTCATTTCGCTTGAAGTGCTCAACCAGGTCTTTCAAATCAGCATCGTGGATCGAATACCGCGTCAGAATACGATCGTAAACAGATTTACCATCCTGCAGGTTGTGCTCGAAATCCTGGTGATTAAACCAGTTCCGAACCTTGGAGCGAGTGCCGGCCGATTTGATAAACCCCAGGTTTTTATTCATCCAGTCCCGACTGGGCCTGCTTTCTTTGGTGGTCAGCACTTCGACCTCGTCACCGGTTTTCAATCGAGTGGTCAGATTGACGATACGCCCATTCACCTTGGCACCTCGGCAGCGGTGTCCGACTTCCGAGTGAATAGCGTAAGCAAAATCAAGCGGTGTGCCGCCCTGAGGTATATCGACCACCTGCCCTTTTGGAGTGAACACGTACACCCGGTCGCTGGGCTCTTCGGTCGATATCTCCGATATGACATCGGACACTTCCTCAGCGGAACCATCTAGCATATCGCGCATGACCGAGATACTTTTTTCCATGCGCTCGTCCAGCCTGACACCCTCCTTATATCGCCAGTGCGACGCGACACCAAATTCAGACTTTTCGTGCATCTCGAGGGTGCGGATTTGCACTTCGACAATCTGTCCGCTATCGGATACTACGGCGGTATGCAGCGACTGATAACCGTTATCCTTGGGGTTGGCGATATAATCATCGAATTCATCGGGGACATGTTGCCAGCTAGTATGCACTACCCCAAGAACGGCATAGCAGTCCGCCACACTGTCGGTCAGTATGCGTACTGCTCGAACATCGAACAATTCGTGAAACTCCAGGTTTTTCCTCTGCATCTTGCGCCAGATACTAACGATGTGTTTGACGCGTCCACTGACCTTCGCCTCAACTCCCTGTTGCTTCAATAACTTGTCCAGTTGGACGGTAAACTGCTGCATAAAAGCTTCGCGCTCGCTACGCTTTTGTTCCAGCAATGTGGCTATTTTCTTGAACGCCAGAGGTTCCAGCGCTCTAAACGCGAGGTCTTCGAGTTCCCACTTGACCAGGCCCATACCCAGCCGATTGGCCAGTGGGGCAAAGATATCGAGCGTTTCCTGTGCGATATAGCGCCGCTCTTCGTAGCTATAGTGTTTGAGTAATTTTAATCGCTCTGCACGGTAGCAAAGCTTGATCAGCATGACTCGCACGTCTGCGATAATTGCCATCAGCAGGCGGCGCAGCTTTTCCGCCTGTTCGGGTGTTTTAAACCGCGCCTGATTATAATCCTGCAACATGTTTAGCTGATTGACACCCTGTACCAGTAAGGATACTTTTTCACCAAACTGTTGCTCGATGTCAGCGATATTCAACTCGCCACGCAAATCTGGATCGCTCAGGAGTGTAGCGATCAGGGTATTGCGGTCGGTTCCCATTTCTAACACGCGACGAACGACGTCGACGCTGCGTGGCCTGCTTTTATCGACATGGTTGGTATTAAGCGCGTAATCCAGCGCACGCGACAAATCGTCGTCCCAGTTTATTTTTTCGCTGATCATATCGATCAGTTGCTGTCTTTCGTCAGGTTTTATCTGCGGTTGTGACATCAGGTTCTGAGAATTTTCATGGGCGAGATATTGTAAACTTTCCGGCTTACTAATGTGCCGGCAATTGTCAAAATCGAAGTGGCGGAAACCAGGCTATAAACCCAGATAGCAGGCGAAAAGTGGTAATCGATATGGAAGAAATAAACGCTGATTATCCAGCCTGAAATACTGGCGAAGAATGCGGCAAACAAGCCGATCAATACGCCCATCAGGCTGAATTCGAGCACGTTGACCCGATAGAGCTGACTGGTTTTCGCCGACATCGCTCGTAACAACGACGATTCCATCTGACGTTCCTGTCTACCGGTCTGAATCGAGGCCAGTAATACGACGATGGCAGATGCCAGGGCGAAGAAAAAGAAGAACTCCAGTGCGATGGAAGCTCGCTCGACTATGCCTCTTATGCGCGCCATCAATTCGGTAATATCGAGTAAAGTAACCGATGGGTGGGTCGACAGTAGCTGTTTCAGGTCCGATTTTTGACCGCTGCCGATGAGCGCGCTCAATAGCCAGGTTTGTGGCAGATCCTCGATCAACCGACGGTTTGCGATGATGTAGAAATTGGGTTTGAAGTTTTCCCACACTACCGAACGGATGCTGGTGATCGGGGCTTCCATGATTTCGCTGCCTATCGAGAAGGAGAGAATATCGCCGAGTTTTAATTCCAGGCTCATGGCCATACCCTGCTCTATCGATAATTGCGGGTCATCGCTATCCCGTAGCCATTCGCCGGCTTCGATCCGGTTCTCATCAGGCAAATTCTTTGCGTAACTGACATTATAAGTGTGGGTGACCAGGTGCTCCACACGTTCATCGGTAAATTTGATGGTCTTTACGGACCGGCCATTGATATGCGTCAACCGGGTATGTACCAGTGGGTAGGCGGTGGACGAAGGAATTTGACGTTGCGCCAGGTAACGCTCTATAGCAGGTACTTCGCTGGCAGGAATATTAATCAGGAAGTAGTTGGGAATATCGTCTGGAAGCTGCGTTTTCCACGAACTGATAAGCTCGTCCTTGACTACCGCAATCATCAAAATCGAAACCAGAGCCAGACTAAAAGCCGACATCACAAACAATGCTCCTCGCGTACTCGATTTCAGCCGACTGAGTAGATACTGGCGCAACCAGAATCGTCGTTTCGAGGAAAATAATACCGTGTTGATCATTAAAAGAAAGAGGCCCGGCAAGACCAGGGCCGCGATTAATAGCATTGACAGGGTCGCCATCGCCAGCATCGAATCCTGCATCAGCATAACAAGCACCAGAAAAACCGTAAAAATCGCGGATCCCGACAACAACAGGTGCCGGCGCAGCGACCGAGGACTGCTGACGTGACGAATCACCTGCATCGGAGGGGTTTCGATGACCAGCAACAGGTAGGGCAGGCAAAATCCGGCCAGACTTATGAAGCCAGCCACCGCCGCAACCAGGTACGACCTGATAGACCACAGCCGCGGTAATTCCCGGCCAAACCAGCCATCCAGCGCCCATTGCAATGGGTATTGCGAAAACCAGCCGATGCTGATGCCAAGCAGGGTCGCGATCAGCCAGACCTTGAGCAACTGCCAGCTATAAAATCGAAACAAACGCTTCTGCGATATCCCAAAAGCTCTTAGCATCGCCACTTTGGGCGCCTCGCGACTGGCCGTGTATCGGGCGGTGATTGCTATCGCGACCATTGCAATCACCAATGTCAAAACGATTGACAGGGAGAAGAACTTTCGGGTTTTATCCAGGGCCCGGCGCATCTCGGGACGGGCATTTTCCAGATCCTGTATCTTTTCGTCTCCGATCAACTGCGACTTTAGCCATTGGCTAAATTTGTCCACCTGGACCTGCTCTCCGGCGATTAAAAGTCGATAGTTCACCCGGCTTCCAGGAACCACCAGGCCGGTGGCCTCCAGGTCGGCCAGGTTCATCAGTATTCTGGGCGCGAGATTAAACAGGGTCCCTCCACGATCCGGTTCGTAGGTGAGTAACCACCTGGCGACGAAAACTCCTCTACCCAGTGCAATGGTGCTGCCGACTAACTGAGACAGTTTTGGATCAAGCCAGATTTCGCCGGCCTCGGGACCGCTTTGCGACTTGAATTTATCGCCGGTGACCGCGCGCGATTTTTCCAGTTGACCTCGCAACGGATAGCTGCTGTCCACGGCCTTGAGTTCTACCAGTTGTGGACTGTCATCGATAAAAATAGCGGTTCTGAAACTTACCGTGTGGGCCACCTGCAATCCCCGCTCCAGGGCTTCACGTTGATATTTTTCATCGAAGCGATGACCCGATACCAGCACCAGGTCGGCGGCCAGTAATTCGCTTGCCTGGCGATCGAGTAACAGGCTGATTCGTTGCGTAATCAACTGGCTCGCGGTAACGATGGCGATGGTAATCACGGTCGCGACCAACATTAACCAGTAGGATTGAATTCTGGGAAGACCCGAAACCATAGTATCTGCTCTCAACCCTGATCGAGAAGGCGGCCGGAGTCGATCAGAATCTGTCGATCGCCGCGCCGCGCCAGATCTGATTCGTGCGTTACCAGTACCAGGGTGGTACCCGATTGATCGCGTAATCGAAACATCAGGTCCGCAATCTGGCTCCCGGTTTTAGCGTCAAGATTTCCGGTGGGTTCGTCGGCAAACAGGATGAGTGGTTTTACCGCGAACGCGCGCGCAATCGATACGCGTTGCTGCTCTCCCCCGGAAAGATGCTCAACCAGGGTACTTTTTTTTGCTGCTAGCCCCACCTGTTGCAGGCTGGTATCGGCAATC
>JADFMY010000067.1 GCA_022563685.1 Pseudomonadota bacterium
TGTGCGCCATGATGATCGCGGGGCGCTGGAGCAGCTGGATTACATTGGCCGCGGTAAAGGTTTTCCCCGAACCGGTCACGCCCAGCAGCGTTTGATGCATCAGGCCATCGTTGATACCTGCGACCAGTTGTTCGATCGCCTCGGGCTGGTCCCCGGCAGGCTGATAATCGGTCACCAGTTTGAATTTTTTACTCATTGAAATTAATTATCCTGGTCATTGCCAGTGGGGGCCTTGCATTGTATATTCTTCGCTCTCTTTCGAACCCAGAGACAGGCAGGAATTCCTAGTGTTTAACGATCTTTCCGAGCGCGTGTGCGCGATAAAATCATCCCCCACTTTAGCAGTTTCAAATTTGGCTAGCCAGCTTCGCGCGCAGGGTCGCGATATCATCGGCTTAGGCACCGGCGAACCAGACTTTGACACCCCTCAGCATATCAAGGATGCCGCGATCGAAGCAATCAGGCAGGGTCAAACCAAATATACCGCGGTGGACGGGACGGTCGAGTTGAAACAGGCCATCATCGACAAGTTCGCGCGCGACAATCGTTTTACCTACCAGCTAGACCAGATTCTGGTATCCAGCGGTGGCAAGCAAAGCTTTTACAATCTGTGTCAGGCCGTCATCAATGCGGGCGATGAAGTCCTGCTTCCTGCACCCTACTGGGTTTCATACCCCGATATGGTGCTATTGGCCGAGGGTAAACCCGTTGTTATCGAAACCGGGTTAGACACTGGCTTGAAAATCACGCCCGACATGTTAGCTGCCTCGATTACGCCAAAGACCCGTATGCTGGTTTTGAACAGTCCGTCCAATCCCAGTGGTGCTGCTTATTCAACCGCAGAACTGGCGGCGATTGGCGAGGTATTGCTGCAACACCCCGATATCCTGATCGTTACCGATGATATGTACGAACACATCATCTGGGGCGATGCCGAATTCTGCAATATTGTCAACGCCTGCGAGGCGCTATACCCGCGATGCATGGTTTTAAATGGAGTTTCCAAGGCTTATGCGATGACCGGCTGGCGCATCGGTTACGCCGCGGGACCGGCAGATATCATCAAGGCGATGAAAAAAATTCAGTCGCAGAGCACGTCTAACCCGTGCTCGGTATCGCAGGCGGCCTCAGTCGCGGCACTCAATGGCGATCACGCCTGTGTGCGTGCAATGGTGGTAGAATTCAAGAAGCGCCACGATTTCGTGGTCTCGTCGCTCAACGCGACCCGGCATATACAATGCCTCGAATCGGATGGAACCTTTTACAGTTTTCCCAATATCCAGGGCTTTATCGACGCCCACGACGATATCAATTCAGACATAGACGTGGCGAACCTGTTGCTCGACAAAGTCGGTGTCGCGCTGGTCCCAGGGTCGGCATTTGGCGCCGAAGGCTATATGCGTATATCCTTCGCGACCAGCATGCAAAACCTGGAAAATGCCATGGAGCGCATCAGGCAGGTTTTTGAGAACACCAGGTAAATTTGGTTGCCGTAATTTTTAGGATCAATTAGTATACGCAACCTCAATTCCCCGGTAGCTCAGTTGGTAGAGCAATTGACTGTTAATCAATGGGTCCCTGGTTCGAGCCCGGGCCGGGGAGCCACTTTCTTTTCTGTCTGCGCCAGTTTTTCTTAATCATCTTCAACTCTCCCACTTATTGATATCGCTTTGTGATTGCATTGATTGCATAATGTGATATCATCACATCAATGAACAATAGGCAAAGGAAAACCCTCGAAACCATCTTTGCCGACCCTGTTAACGGCAATATAGAGTGGCGCAAGATCGAGGCATTGTTTCTGGCCCTGGGCGCGGTCCGTACCGAACGCCCCGGTTCTGCTGTCAGTTTTGTTTTGCACGAGGTGCGGGTCGACTTCCATCGACCCCACCCCGATAAAGAGGCGCTACGGTACCGGGTAAAAGACGCGCGTAATTTTTTAACCCAGGCAGGTATTACACCATGAACATGATGAAATATAACGGCTACGTCGCCCGCATTGAGTACGACGAAGAAGACAGAATTTTGGTCGGTCACCTGGTTGGCATTAAAGACATTGTTGGCTTTCACGGCACCACAGTGGATGAGCTTGAAAATGCCTTCCATGAAAGCGTCGATAATTATCTGGCTATTAGCGAACAGACAGGCCGACCCGCGCAAAAGCCCTATTCCGGCAACCTGATGTTGCGTATCGGCGCCGAAACTCACGCCACGGTAGCCACAGCCGCCCAGGCGCACGGCAAAAGCATTAATCAATGGGCTAGCGAGATTTTGCATAAGGCCGCTAACTTGTAGAATCCTGGAGCACTGGTAAAGCTGATGAGCAATATCTTCTGGTCAAACATTTTCAGATCCACTACCGACGAGTTGCAGACCATTACGCGGCTATGGCAGAAAACACCGTTATTTGATGGCATCCCCCCCAGGCAAATCGAATTTCTGTGCCGCAAGATGCACGTCAGAAGTTTTCTCGCCGACGAAATCGTATTCCGCCAGGGTGATCAGGGTGCCGGCGCGATTCTGATACTCGATGGCTCGGTGCGGGTGATGGCGAATAAAACCCAACTGGCGCAACTCGAAACGGGAGATTTCTTTGGTGAGATAGCGCTCGCCGAACCCGAGCGCAGGATCGCCGATGCATTCTCGGTTGACGATTCGAAGCTGGTGTATTTCCTCAAGCAGGATCTGGAAGAATGGATAGAATACGAACCCCGGCTCGGGGCGCGTTTCCTGATGAACCTGTCCTCTACGCTGGCACAAAGACTGTTGCAGGCCAATAAGTTGATTGCGGAGCATTAGATGCCCGAAACCGGCCACATTAAAACCTCCAGCGCTTACATCCAGACGTTCAAGATTTTCGCCGGCATCGTAGTGGTGTGCCTGGCGAGCGTCTATCTGCTGTCATCGATACTGATCCCGGTGATCATTTCGTTTACCCTGTACGCCCTGTTCGAACCCGCAACCCTGTACCTGGTGCGACACAATATCAATCATTCGTTGTCGATTCTCATCGTGCTGGTATTACTGGTATTTTTCGGATTTATTGCGGTCGGATTTGCGCTACCCCAGTTGTTCGACCAGGTCAGCCTGCTGCAGGCCAAACTACCGCAGATATTATTGCAACTGGAAGGATTTCTGACCCGCTATAGTAGTTTATTGTCCAACCAGATCGGTACCGACCTGGACGTTTCCGGATTGATTATCTCGCTGCTGACGCAGTCTTCTTCGTTTGCTCAGTCACTGTTATTGAATGTGTCCAACAAAGTGCTGGGGTTCACGATGATTTCGCTGCTGGTGCCATTTTTAACCTATTACCTGCTCAAGGATTTCAAGACGGTGCGAAACGCCCTGATGAACTGGCTTCCCAATTCCAGCTTCGAGCTGGGTTGGTTAATTTACCACCGCGTATCGAAGCAGATGCTGCTCTACACCCGCGGTGTAATGATCCAGTCGCTGGTGATGGCGCTCATATGCATTACCGGGTTCACGTTAATTGGCATGGATATTCCAATCTTGCTTGGCAGTATTACCGGCATTCTCAACCTGGTGCCCTATGTCGGCCCTGTTATTTCTATCATCCTGAGTTTGCTGGTGGCATCGGCGATCACCCCTTTCGATCCTTCGCTGTTATATCTTGGGGTACTGGTGATTATCGCGGCTCAGGTTGTCGACAATCTTGTGGTGATTCCCGCGGTGATAGCGAATGCGGTCAATCTGCACCCGGTGATGGTAATACTGGGGATAATCGTTTTTGGCAGCGTATTTGGAACGCTCGGGGTTATCCTCGCAATCCCGGCAATTGCCACGGGCAAAATAATATACGTTAATCTTTACGCGGACATTCTCAACGCAAACCGAAAATCGAGTAGATAACGTCTGTGCAGAAACACAGACCCGTAGGTTGGGCTGAGCTTGCGAAGCCCAACATGATTAATGCAAATCAATATGTTGGGGTTCGTCCCTCTCGGCAACTGCTCCTGCGTCGCCTAAAAGCGCCTACTGTTGGTGCTCTAATAAGTTACATGACCGCCATGGATGGTGGAAATGCAATTGGGTTGTAGGAACAACCCTTGCCCATGTAACGAACCCCAACCTACTGGACTGATTGTATTGGTCGAATGAATTCGGCCCTACAAATTATTTTTGTTTCAGGGTTTGGACGAGGGATTGCAAGGCCTGTTTCAGTTTCTCGTCCTCGATCCAGTCGACGCTGCGGTCGATAGCGTCCACTGTATCGGGCGATACTGCTGTGGTTTTATTCGGGCCGGGATGGGGTTCGACCTGAAATATCGAATCCGGCATACTGCGGAATTTCAGCTTGCGGCTGAGATCGAGCGTTTCACGAATCTGCTGTTCGATCTCCGAAGCGTATAATCTCAGGTAATTGGCTATCTGCGGGTCAGTGGTAGCGACCACTATTTCATCTTGCGTGAGATTTATAACCCTTAACTGCCGATTGATCGGCTCGGGAATATTTTCGATCAAAAACTGCTGGATTTTCGCTATGTCTTCGCTTACCTGATCAAAATTGGCCGGCAATACCGAACGACACCATTGCTTGAGGCTTTTAGCCGTCATTAAACTGGGGAGTATCCCAAAAAAAGTGCATTTTCGACCACTCCGTTACTCAATTCTGATATCGCCTTTGTTCCCATCGATAATACCCTGCCCCATGCCTCTCACTTTTTTTACTGCCTGCACCGATAGGAATAGCCCGTGTTTTTCGCGGTAATCCACTATTGCCTGTGCCTTGTGCGGGCCGACTCCATAGAGCGCTTTAGCGATCTCTTCGGCATTTGCGGTGTTGATATTGACGGGTGTGGCGGTTACGAGCGGTGCCGTGAATAACGATAAGATAATGAGCAATCCCTTCAACCTGTTCATTCCTTTCTCCTTTGCATTTGGTTCAGTTACATCCATAAACAGATTATAACAGGGTATTTTCAGGCCGCCAGTTAAAATATCTGGTTAGTTTCCAGTTTATGAACCTCCTGAAAATACCGGCAAACATCGAATAGCGGGCACCCGCCGCACAGGGGCGTTTTGCGGCAGTGGGCCTTGGCGTGCGCAACCAACAGCGCATGGTATTGCTGATACAGGCTAATCTCTTTATCTATATTCGATACCAGAAATTGCTGAGCCTGCGAATAGCTCGATCCGGAGTCGAGCAGGCCTACCCTGCCCAGAATCCTGCGCGTATAAGCATCGACAACGAAGCAGCATTTACCCAACGCGTAAAGTAATATGGCATCGGCGGTCTCCGATCCAATACCCGGTATATCGAGCAGTTCTTTTCTGATACTGACGCGATTTTGCCGTTTGACGTTCTCGATACCGCCCTGTTGCGCAAGCCAGTTCGACATCGCCTTGATACAGGCAGATTTGTGCCGGTAGAAACCGGCGGGCCGGATCAGCTTCGCGAGTTTTTCCATCGATACGCAAAGCATAGCTTCGAGCGAAATCAACCGCTGTTGGCGTAATTGCGACAAGGCCTTTTCTACATTGGCCCAGGCAGTATTCTGCGTCAGTATTGCACCCAGTATGACCTCAAACGGATCATCCGCCGGCCACCAGTGCTGGGGGCCATATTGCCTGAATAATCGGTGATACAGCTGGGCCGGATCGATCCCTGGGCTTTCAGTGTCTTCCACGTCTCGCATTTGGGCGACTGCTGCGATGGTCGTAAGTCAGTTCAAGCCTTTTGTACAGCCGTTCGACCACTTCGTCATCAAACATACGGTACTTGCCTGGTTTCAACCATTTTGGCAGGCTGAACCCTTCGTAACGCACCCTGGTCAACCGACTGACCTCGACACCAACCGATTCCCACAGGCGCCTGACTTCACGGTTTTTGCCTTCTTTTAGCACCACGTGATACCAGTGGTTGCTTCCCTGGCCACCGCTATCGATGATTTGTTCAAATTTAGCCAGTCCATCGTCGAGCACGACACCTTCTTTTAACTGCCGCAGCATGTCCCTGCTCACGGCGCCATGCACCCTCACGGCATACTCACGCTCGACTTCGTAAGACGGGTGCATTAATCGGTTGGCGAGTTCGCCCTGATTGGTAAATAACATTAATCCGCTGGTATTGATATCCAGCCGGCCGATACCAACCCAACGCCCCTGGGGCGTTTTAGGCAATTTATCGAACACATTGGGGCGTCCCTCGGGATCCGAGCGAGTACACACCTCTCCCACCGGTTTGTGGTACATCAGCAATTTGGGTCGAGAGTGCGCCCTGGCGAGACGAATCAGCTTGCCATCGAGCGCGATTTTTTCCCTGCCACCGATCTGGTCTCCAGGTTTGGCTGTCGCACCATTGACGGTAATGCGGCCCTGTTGCAGCATCAAGTCGATCTGGCGCCTCGAAGCTATGCCCTGGTGGGCAAGAAATTTCTGAATACGTTCCATGGGTGCCTGATTAAGAATGCTTAATTCACGCCGATCTGGTTTTTTTCACCCAGGGGCAGCTCTGGATGGTACTGGTCTAAATCCCCGATCTCCGCGAGCGTGGGTAATTCATTTAAGGACTTGAGGTTGAAATAATCGAGAAAGGCATTCGTGGTCCCGTATAGCGTTGGCCTTCCCGGTACATCCTTGTGACCGAGTGGTTTGACCCATTCACGCTCCTGCAGGGTTTTGATCATATTGCTGCTGATGCTCACGCCTCGAATATCTTCGATTTCTCCACGGGTGATTGGCTGCCGATAAGCAATCAACGCGAGCGTCTCCAACAGTGCTCGAGAGTATCTCGGTGGCTTTTGATCCCACAGGCGCGATACCCAGACCTCGTAAGCAGGTTTAACCTGCAGGCGAAATCCAGAGGCAACCTGCTTGAGCTCCATCCCACCCGCTTGATACCGGGCCATGAGTTCGTTAATAGCCTGCCTGATATCGTCCTTAGCCGGCTGCTCGATATCACCGGCAAACAGATCGAATATAAAGCTCACCGACAGCGGTTTATCGCTCGCAGCAAACAGTGCTTCGAGGATTGGTTTGAGTTTGTTAATTTCCATTTACGCAGTCGCCTTTACATAGATGGGGGCATAGGGTTCACTCTGCACCAGCTCGATCAGCGATTCCCTAAGCAGTTCGAGTATCGCCAGAAAACTCACGACAACGCCCATGCGCCCTTCGCCGGGTTCAAAAAAATCGCCGAAACTGGTAAATTTTTCCGCACTGATTTTATCCAGCACTATCACCATGCGTTCGCGCACCGAAAGCGGTTCACGGTCGACGTGATGACTGGCAAATTGCTCCGCGCGGTTGACCACATCACGGAAGGCATTCAACAATGCTCCGATTTCAACTTCGGGAAGCGGCATTTTTATCTCGATTTGTGGAATCTCGATCTGGGGTAAATGAATATCCCGTTCCAGCCTGTCGAGTGCATCGATATCCTCGGCCGCTTTCTTGAATTGCTCATACTCCTGCAGTCGCCGCATCAGCTCGGCACGCGGATCGTCTTCCTCCAGAGATTCGGCTGGCCTCGGTAATAGCAGGCGGGATTTGATCTCGGCCAGCATTGCAGCCATCACCAGATACTCTGCCGCCAGTTCGAGCTGGAGTTCATTCATCAAATTGATATATTCCATGTACTGCCTGGTAATCGTTGCGACTGGAATATTCAAAATATCGATATTTTGCCGTTTGATCATATACAGCAATAAATCGAGTGGGCCCTCAAACGCTTCGAGGAATATCAGCAATGCATCGGGCGGGATATACAGATCCTGCGGAATCACCGCCAGCGGTTCACCCTGAATCAGCGCGAAGGGCATTTCAGACTGGTCGGAAGCACTTTTGCTAAACAGTTCGGTCATCGTCCTGTCAAGCCCATGACTTTTCGCACTTCCTTAATCGTGTCCTGGGCGACGTCACTGGCGTATTCGCAACCTTCGTTAATAATGCTGTCCACCCCCGACAGGTCGTTCAAATATTCATTGACGCGTTGCTGGATCGGTCTTAATTCATCGAGCATGGCATCGATAATGTATTGCTTGCAATCGATACAACCGATCGATGCCGTCTTGCAGCCTTCCGTTAGTTCCTGCCGGGTGCTTTCCGAGGTGTACACCCGGTGTAAACCCCACACCGGACATTTCGCCGGGTCGCCCGGGTCTGTGCGCCGTACCCTGGCCGGATCGGTCGGCATGGTTTTAATCTTTTTCTCGACCGACTCTGGCGGTTCTCGCAAGGCGATAGTATTGCCATAGGACTTCGACATTTTTTGCCCGTCGATTCCGGGCATCTTAGGCGCCATAGTTAACAACGACTGGGGCTCTGGCAAGATGATGCGGCCGCCCCCTTCGAGGTAACCCAGCAATCTCTCGCGGTCGCTGAGGCTGATATTTTGCTGCGCATCGAGCAGGGCCTTGCCGATCAATAATGCCTCGGTATCGCCCTGCTCCTGAAATCGCCTGCGCGCATCTTTATAGAGTTTGGAATTTTTCTTGCCCATCTTCCTGATCGCGGCTTCGGCTCGTTGTTCGAAATCTGGTTCTTTACCGTAAAAATGGTTAAATCGACGCGCGATTTCCCGGGTCAACTCGACGTGCGCAACCTGATCTTCGCCGACCGGGACGAACCCGGCCTTGTAGATCAGAATATCGGCGCTTTGCAATAACGGATAGCCGAGAAAACCGTAAGTTGCCAGATCCTTATCCTTGAGTTTTTCCTGCTGATCTTTATAGCTCGGCACGCGCTCCAGCCAGCCGAGTGGGGTTATCATCGATAACAGGGTATGCAGTTCGGCATGCTCGGGGATGCGTGATTGAATAAAAATGGTTGCATTACCGGGATTAACCCCGGCCGCCAACCAGTCGATTACCATGTCACGCGAACTTTCGCCAATAATCGATGGGTCTGCGTAATGAGTCGTTAAAGCGTGCCAGTCAGCTACAAAATAGAAGCATTCGTAGCTATGCTGTAATTCTATCCAGTTCTTTAAAACGCCGTGATAATGCCCTAAATGTAACAACCCGGTGGGTCGCATACCGGAAAGTACGCGGTTGGTTTGGCTAATGTTCAATAAAAGGGTTCCAGAGGATACGAGGTAGTTTCAAATTATACTGTAAAGAATTGTGGTGCGTCGATAACTGGATCAAAAATCTTCAATGACTCTATCAGCACCAATCAGCGGGATAATCCGCAATATGACGTCTTCAAAAACACCGTCTTCCGCTTTGGCAATGAACTTAACCTTTTGGTCTTTCCACGATAGTGTTTGAATCAGACTTGCTGCCACAACTGAAGGTGATTCAAGATTTTTAACTGGCACTTCGGTTGCGGCGCCTCTAATGCTGGTGCTAATCGGGCAACAGATTAACAAACCTGTTAATTGATTGTAAGTCTTGCTCGACAAAACCAAAGCTGGGCGATATTTACCTATTTCTCTCCCCTTCGTTGGTTCAAAGTCGAGCCATACCATATGATTACGATCAGGAAGGTAAGGGTTAACGACTTATAACCCCATCTCGCGTTGAATCAATGTCGGCAACAGGTCTGCATGGGCTTTTTCAGGTGTCAATCCGGTTATTAGTTCTTTTTCATTGTAAGGTAATTTAAGCTTTCGCCTGGCTTTAACAGCGCGCCTAATTATTAAAGAATCTTTAGTGACCTCTACTTCAACTTTGGTACCTGCATTAAACCTGGGCAGATCAGCCATAACTCCTGTTATGCGTAAAGCCAGGCTATTGCCCCATTTTTTGATTTCAGATTCTATTTTCATAGTCACGATCATGTAGATTCAGTGTAGACACATTCGAGTATACACCGGGTAGATACTTTTGCAAGGTGCCTAAGGCCGTAGGTTGGGTTAAGCCTGCGCAACCCAACACGAATTATCCGAATCTCTATGTTGGGGTTCGTTCCTCACCCCAACCTACACGTTAATCCTCCAAAAACGCTACATCCCCCTTGCCATGGCGCATGATCTCCGGCACGGAATCGATCAGGCTGATCACTGTGGTCGGTTCGATACCGCAGAAGCCACCGTCGATCACCAGGTCGACGGCGTGCTGGTAGACCTCCCTGATTTCCTCGGCATCGTCCATCGCCTGATCGCCACCGGCCGGAATCAACGTGCTGCTCATGATCGGTTGGCCCAGTTCGAGCAGCATCGCATGCACGATATTATTGTCCGGCACCCGCACCCCGATGGTCTTGCGTTTCGGGTTCATCAGTCGGCGCGGTACTTCGGAGGTTGCCTTGAGCAGAAAGGTATAAGGACCGGGGGTCAGCATTTTCATCAGGCGATAATCGGCATTGCTGACCTTGGCGTAGGTACCGATTTCGGACAGGTCGCTGCATACCAGGGTGAAGTGGTGCTTGTGATCGAGCTGGCGGATGCGCTGGATACGCTCCATCGCCGATTTATCGCCGATATGGCAGCCCAGCGCATAGCTCGAATCGGTCGGGTAAATCACCAGCCCACCCCTGTCGATGATCGAGACTGCTTGTGCAATCAGGCGGCGCTGCGGATTGTCTGGATGAATGTCGAAAAACTGGGCCATGGAAAGCGTTTCTGATAAGCAGTTTAGTTATAGCTGGTTAGCGTCAATAAGCACAGGATACCGTCATTCCGGAAAGTGCGCAGCACTTATCCGGAATCCATAAGTTTTTGATTTTGTACGGATTCTGGATTCCGGCTCTGGGGCCGGAATGACAATTTCTCAACATATAATGTGTTTCCGGACAGGCACTAGTGAAGGACTGATAGAGTTAACAAACTCGAAGTAATCTATGCATCGGGTAGGAGGTGAGATTGCTCTCACCGTCCTCCCACACCACCGTACGTACGGTTCCGTATACGGCGGTTCATGAGACACACTGGATGCGCCGCTGATAATTCAGCAGCGAGACCAGCCCCAAACGATCAAAGTATGTCAGTGGAAAAGCTGCGTTCATGTGCGAAGCCCCGGCATTCCACCAGGGGCCGCGCCCATTCTTCAGATTCCACCTCGCGATGGACGCTTGCCGCTAATCGTTCCCCTTGTCGGGCCGATAGTGGACTTTCACCACCCAGTCATCCAACCGCCACCACACGTATCGGAACAGCACCAGTCTATGGCGCTACGCGCCATGCCTGGCGCACACAAAAAAAGGCCCCCGAGAGGGAGCCTTTTTCGTACAACGTAGAAAAACGGTGTTTTACAACAGGTTGTGTTTTAAAACTATACCAAGTGTATTTGGGTCATCACCGCCATCCGAATCTTTAGTGAAGTATTCAAAATACACTAGCGTGTCCGGACCGAGGCTTTTAGTATAGGTTAATACCAGGGCAGTCGGTTCTGCTCCAGTATCATCATCTAGCATTCCATATTGAACAAGGAAAGGTCCCGTTCCGCCTTCAAACTGAAGGCTAGTCCTGTCGCCAAAGGTGCCCACGGCATCTTGCATCTGGTAGTCAACGGCCCAATAGAAGTCACCAGCAGAACCTTTAGCAAGGAGGCCAGTGATTGTTTCTGAACCCTCTACATCGGTGATACCGACCGCAAGAGTAATGTCACCAACGTCAAACGATACAACCAGTTCAGTTGCGTCCATATCTTCCTGGATAGGTTCTGGATCATCGTTCGCATCGAACTCTCCAGCCATTTGTATAGTAACACCAAAGCTTACGCCGCCGCCGCCACCCTGGTAGGTAATTGCATTGCTTTGTACGCCGTCAGTCAGGTGCATTCCTCCGCCATACCACCATGTGCCATCAGTCGACATGACCGAATCCCAGGCGTGATTGATTCCATCACCCATATATATATCACCAAAGTCACCTTTCACGCCAACCTTGAAATCACGGAGGCCACCACCAAACAGGTGTGCTTCCCATTGACCATATCCTGTCATTCCGTTTCCAAGGTCAGTTGATCCTTTGATACCAATGCGGCTGCCAAAGTTATGCAAACTATTAACTGTATCTTCGCCAGTAACACCCGAATCTGCGGATGAAAAACCGTAACGAGCGCTAGCGTATAAACTGCCTTCGGCCGATGCTACCATCGGTACCGAGACAATACTGGCAATGGCCAGTGCAATTGCAGAAGTCTTGAATTTCATAATTAATTACCCTATTAAGTTGTATTGTTATGTTTTATGTTGATAAACCACTTGAGTTCAGTAGGCGCAAATTCGCGACACAATTCATGGCTTATGGGCAAGCATGGTAGTTGTTTTTTGTGCAAATGCAACCCTTTTTTATGCTGGCAAACAACATTTTCGAAATTTGTTGTGTAAAAGCAACAGTGCCAGTTGTATTACAACCTATCTTGCTGATTTTCTCAGCAATTTAAGTAATCAGGTGTCTATATTTATCCAGTGCATCGATACCGTTGCGTAGTACTGAATTACCCCCGGACAACCCACTACTGCGATTTATACAACAGTCAAAACAACGGGCAGCATCGATTGTCCACAAGGGTAACATTATAAATACTGGAAGGGAGACGAACCAATAACTTGACCGTTTCAGCTTACCTGGCTTGCGATAACAGAGCGCTTTTAAATTTTGCCAGCTAATATAGGATTTATCGCCCGGATGATGCTGGGCTGAGCTCCATGGCAGCTTTGCGCATAGGGGAACTTCCAATGGCGTGCCATAATTTGACTTGATCGAAATCTGAACGACCTTTTCCGTCTACCAAAATGGATTGCGGTGGAGCGACAAGGGCTTTCTCGAAACGCTCTAAAACCCAGTCGTACAGCTGGGTGTCAAGCTGATTCATATTGCGTATCCGCAATTTTAAACTCATTGTCAGTTTCGTTGCGTTCTTTTGCGTATATTTTCCTTTGTTTACGTATAGCTCTTTAAAGTTTATTTTAAAGACTGCGCGAGCAAGGTCCACGGATTCGGCATAGCGTTCTTGAATGCCTACTAAAGAATAGTATTTTTCGATATTCTGCTTTGCCAGGTCCAGCGCCTCTAATGGGCATTGTGCTGGTAGCAGCCCAAGGCCGCTAAATCGTCGAACCATTCCATTGTCAAGTTCCGGTGATTTGCAGTTTAAGAACATTGATAGTGTTTGGTTGCCATTGATCCAGGGCAAAAAATCTGTGTAAAAGTCGGGATGCTCGCCTGATTTAATTTGATCCTGCATTGTTTTGCCGGTGATTTTATGTGTTTTCCGCATTATTGACCGGAAGCCTATCGAGTAGTGATAAAGCGAAATGACGCGTTCTAGCGGTTTTCGTAGAAAAGCCATGTAGTACGAGGGTCGAGATAACCATTCATGGAGGCCAAAAGGGAAGTGCCCGGCATACACAGCAAAATCCGGGTTTTCTAAAACTTCCGCAACTGCTGCGTGATTCTCGTCGAGAGCCGACATATTGTACATATCTGCTATTTTTATTCCGTAGTGCTCAGACAAGCTGGCAAATAGAGACATTCCCCCGGTTTTTGGTATATGCGTGAATATTAACGGATTGTCGTTATCGATCATTTAGGAATAGTGTTGGAGCGGCCAGCAATGCGGTGATAGTACATTAGATTAGATTTGTTTTTAAGTATTAACCCGAATTATGCATAAAAAATGGCGAACCTTGTTTAACCCATTGATATAATGGCAGACCGGGCTCACCGAACATCTAGCACGGGCTTTCGATGACCGACGCCATTCTTCCTATACCGATCACCCGCTGTCCGATTTGATGGCGCAACGTATTTACCAGATTGCCTGTGGCTATGAAGATGGCAATGACGCCAACCACCTGCGTACCGATCCACTGTTCAAGTTAGGCGTCGGACGCAGGCCCCTGGATCATGATCGTCACCTGGCCAGTGCGTCAACCTTTTCGCGTCTGGAAAATGCCGCTACCGCCCGGGATATCTATCGTCTGGCTCAGGTATTCGTGGATCAGTTCATTGCCAGCTACGACCAACCACCCGAAGTCATCGTTCTCGCTATGGATCATTCCGAGGATCAGACTCACGGGCAACAGGAACTGTCCTTTTATAACCATCACTATCGTAGTTACTGTTATTTGCCGCTGTTTATTTTTGAGGGTTTGTCGGGCAAATTTATCTGCGCCGCCCTACGCCCCGGCAAGCGTCCGAAAGGGGCTGAAAATGCGATGATCGTCAAACGTATATTAAAGCGTATTCGTGCCGCCTGGCCTGGATGCGGTGCATCAACTGCATGAGCAACGCTGTAGCTATGCCCGACAGCATCAACAGTCCAAACCGCCCCGCACCCGCACTTATCACGAAGTCGAATACGCCGCCCAAAGTTGGCCCAGGGCATTCCGGGTGATTCATAAAGCTGAAGTAATGACTTTGGGTGAGAACACCCGGTTTGTCGTCACCTCGCTGAATTTGCCCAACCCCGAATGTGTCTATCGAGATCTCTATTGTGCACGTGGGCAGGACGAAAATTACATTAAGGACATGAAGAATGATCTTGCCTGTGATCGTACCTCAGACCACAACTTTCTGGCCAATCACCTGCGCCTTTACTTCTCATGCGCCGCTTATGTTCTGCACCACACTTTAAGAACGCAAACACTGCGCCATACAGAACTGGCGAATGCCCGGCCTGCTACCGTCATGCTCAAATTATTCAAGTTGGCGGTGCGCGTGGTGCAGTACAAAGACCGCGTCAGATTACATTTGCCTGGCCAATGTCCGGTCAAATCTCTGTTGTATAAAATCACGGAAATCCTTTTCCTGGTTCACCCGCCTGCACGCGGTGATCCCTGACAAATACAGTACCCTTCCTTCTATAAAAACACAGATTCCCGTAGCAGGGAGGTAGCGACCTGTCCGCAACATCGAAAGGACGCAGGTTTTGCAATTCAAACCAGTAAAATCCCAACCTGGTTGCTCGGAATTAAGCGCTCGAAGCGATGGAACATTAACCGAGGCTCAAATAACTGGTGCAGCCGAGGTAAAATCGGTATATTTTTCGGGTTTATGAATCATTCGGGTTAGACATGAAAAAACGACGATAAAGAGGTAAGCACAAAACAAGGGGTTGACATTACAATCCTCATAGAAGGTTGGGGTTCGTTACATGGATGTAACTTATAGTTACTCCGTTCCATTATAAGTTGTTTTCCTTTTCACTTTTAGAGTGGAACATGCCTCTGCTGACTACGAATATGCATGTGCTAGACAGAACGA
>JADFMY010000068.1 GCA_022563685.1 Pseudomonadota bacterium
TAGGCGTTGCCTTGCTCGACCCGGTAGCCGATTTGAATGCGACACAGACAGGTACGAGTGGATTGAGCTCTATTGACTTCAATACAGCAATCACCGACGCTGAAAACGATTTAACTCAGGAGCTTGGTCAATTAGAAGCCTGGCCGATTATTTCCATCGGCTTCAATTATGCGTTTTGATTTAGCCACAATTTGATATGATACATTTTGATATACTATAGGCAGCCGCATATCGGTTGCTTTTTTTCGGTGGTGAAATGACTCGAATGGTAAATTGTGTGGTGCTGGGTGAAGAGGCGCCGGGGCTAAAAAGTGTACCTTATCCCGGTGAGCTGGGTCAGCGAATCTATGAAAAAGTTTCCGAACAGGGCTGGCAACAGTGGATCGAGCGTCAAACCATGATCATCAATGAGAATGGGTTGTAGACAGTCGACACGACTAGTCTGGAATTGATAGAGCAGCATATGCTCGGATTTATCTTCAAGGAAGGCGATCTCGGGCAACAGCCAGATGGTTTCAGGGCACCGGGCGCGAAAAAGTAAGGCTAAATGCGGGCTACCCGGTTTGCCGTTCGATGTTCCAGGTTGGCTGGGTTACAAATAGCAACTTGCCATACGCCGTTTTTAATGCCGCATAAGTTTGCTTATAACTCGGCGCCTGCGCAAATATAAAACCCAGATAGCTCGATCCTTCCGGCAGAGGAATGAGCTCGTACCCCTCTTGAATATGAATTTCAATGTCCTTGATAAACTCCACCTGCAGCGCAGCAGTCAGGCCCTCAACACGTTTTAGTAAACCGGATTTAGTGACGGGAATCATTAACACACCGGCCGATTCTACCCTGGACGGTAGCTCAGGTTCGATTCCGCACATTCCCAAAATCACCAGCTCTTCCAGCTTTTGTTGAGTAGAAAATTCGATCAGTTGTCCGCATTGCCCGCCAATGGTTCTGGCTGCGAGTTCGAGTAATACAACACCGGTTCGGGTAATTCGAGCTTCCGCGTGTACCGGGCCATGCGTCAAATCATAGGCATGACAGCAGCGTGATACTTCCTTGATCAGTTCCTGTTTTTGCGAGTCCTCCAGCTGGCTGGGCGTCAGATAATAGGTTTCTTCAAAGAAAGGTCCGACCAGCGGTTCAGGCTTGTCAAAAATCGTAAGGAGATGGAAAGTGCCGGCGACGATAATCCCTTCGACTGCAAATTCGGGCCCATCTAAATAAGCCTCGACCAGCACATGATGCCGCTCAAATCCGGATTGTCCGGCGTTTTCGAGAATCGAGTCGATGCGAGTGCAGGCGCGGACGAATTCAGCCGCATCATTTGCGCGTATCACCCCCCTGCTGGCGGATAAGCTTAAGGGTTTGATCACTACCGGGTAGTTGATAGAAGTTGATAAATCGCTCGTATGTATCAATTCGATTACCTGATATTCAGGCGTATTGCATCCCGCCAGTTGCAAAGCTTCCCGGGCGAGATCTTTGCGATGGGTTAATCTGGCCGCTTCTGGTTTATTTTGAGGCAGGTTCAATTGTTGAGCGATTTGACTACTGAGGCCGACACAGACATCGTCGGTGGCAAGCACACAGTGTATGTTCAGCCCTGTAATTGCATCCAGAATTTTTTCACGGGCCAGGGTTAAATCATCGAAATCTACTGCAATTCCCTGTGCAATCTGAGGTACCAGCGAATGTTCGCTGTTCGATACCACGAGTAAGTCAACGCCGAGTGATTTCGCCGCTTCAAGGTAAGGGGGGATACGATAGCTGCCTGACGGCGCGATCAAGAGAACAAAGCCCGGCGACAGGCCAGGCTTTGCGAATGTTTTCAAAGGTGTCTGGGGATTAGTATTGCTTACCCGCCACCACCACCGGTGGCTGCACCGCAACCGCCGCAGGCTCCAGTTCCACCGGTTTCGGCGAATACATTATTGAATACGAATCTTTCGTGACCGGCTTCCTGGATATAATCGATTTGGGCACCGCGTAAATAGTTGAGCGCTACCACGTCGACAAAAACCTTGAATCCATCAAAGGATAATACGGTATCGAATTCAGTCTGCTGGTCGGTAAATGTCATGCCGTAGGTCATGCCGCCGCAGCCTCCGCCGCCAATATAGATGCGAATCGCCGAGACGTCATCATCGCTCTCGGTAATAATTCCTTTGAGTTTGACCTGGGCTGACTCGGTGACTTCCAGATCCTCAGTCGCGAGATCGACCGAAAAAGTATCCGATATACTTGCAATGATATCATCGTTTTTCTTCGGCGGGGTGTATATACCAACGTTTTCCATAATGATCACCTGGTTTTGCTATCGAGTAAATTATACACGTGAAGCTATAACACGCGCATATTTTTTTCACCTGGCTGGCCGGACATTACTCACTCACCAGGGCTAAACTACATAGTCTAAATATCGAGACGCGTACGCGAAAATCAAGCTATTATGCCGTTATTATGATTGTAGGTGTCGTGTTTTTCGTGCTTCTTGCCGGACTGTTTTGTACAATCGCCTAGTTTTTCGCCCGAGGATAGCCCCGATGTTTTCCAAATCAATGAATATCGCAGATTTCGATCCAGATCTATGGGCAGCCATTCAGGGTGAGGTAGCGCGTCAGGAAGATCATATCGAATTGATCGCTTCCGAAAATTACGCCAGTCCCAGGGTATTGCAGGCGCAAGGTTCGGTATTGACCAACAAGTACGCCGAGGGTTATCCGTCGAAGCGCTATTACGGCGGCTGCGAACATGTCGATGTGGCCGAAGATCTCGCTATCGAACGAGCCAGGCAACTGTTTAATGCCGACTATGCCAACGTGCAGCCACATTCGGGCTCACAGGCAAATGCGGCGGTCTATTTTGCCTTGGTCGATGCAGGCGATACGATATTAGGTATGAGCCTGTCCGATGGCGGCCATTTAACCCATGGTTCGAAAGTCAACTTTTCGGGCAAATTGTTCAATGCGGTGCAGTACGGGCTCGACGGTAATACCGGTGAAATCGACTATGCGCAGGTAGAAGCGCTGGCAAAAGAACATAAGCCGAAGATGATTGTGGCTGGTTTTTCGGCCTATTCCCGGATCATCGACTGGCAGCATTTCCGTGAAATAGCAGATTCGGTTGGAGCCTATTTATTTGTTGATATGGCTCATGTGGCGGGACTGATTGTAACGGGTTGTTACCCCAGCCCGGTTGCGATAGCGGACGTGTGCGCCAGCACCACGCACAAGACATTGCGCGGTCCACGTGGAGGTCTCATCCTGGCGAAAGCTAACCCTGAAATTGAAAAGAAACTCAATTCGATGGTTTTCCCCGGTATTCAGGGTGGCCCGATGATGCATGTGATCGCTGCCAAGGCGGTTGCGTTCAAGGAAGCGATGGGCGAGGATTTTGTCGAGTATCAAAAACAGATTCTGGTCAATGCCAATGCGATGGCGGAAGAATTCATCGCACGAGGTTTTGATATCGTTTCGGGTGGCACCGATAACCACCTGTTTCTATTGTCGCTGATCAGTAAAGGCCTGACTGGAAAAGATGCCGATGCAGCCCTGAGTAAAGCGCATATCACGGTGAACAAGAATTCGGTGCCAAACGACCCTCAGTCGCCCTTTGTTACCTCAGGATTGCGTATAGGTTCACCCGCGATTACCACGCGCGGGTTTAATGAAACTGAGTCGCGCGCGCTGGCAAACTGGATTTGCGATATTCTCGATGATATGGGTAACGAAGAAGTGATTGCGAGCGTGAAGGCAAAGGTGAGTGAGATCTGCCAGCGACTACCGGTTTACCGAGACTAGAGAAGCTCTGCTAGAAAGCTCATGAAATGCCCCTTCTGCGGTACGCCTGAAACCAGGGTAGTCGATTCCAGACTCTCTCAGGAATCGACTCAGGTGCGCCGCAGGCGCGAATGTGTATCCTGTGAATCACGTTTCACCACTTATGAGACACCCATGCTCAATATGCCGATGGTGATTAAGAGTGACGGTAGCCGTGACACCTTTGACGAATTGCGTTTACGCAACGGTATGATGCGAGCACTCGAAAAGCGACCGGTTGCGGCCGAGCAGATCGAGGATGCGATCAGCCATGTCAAGAAGCAATTGGTCGGGATCGAATCGCGCGAAATATCGTCGCGCAAGATTGGCGCTATGGTCATGCACGAATTACAACGACTGGACCACGTCGCCTATATCCGGTTTGCTTCGGTATATCTTAGTTTCGAAGATATTCAGGCGTTTGAAGAACTGATTAAAACGCTGGAAGCTGAACCCACACCCGAAATGCATCGAAGACAGGTACCGCTCATCGACGAGGATACCTAATTGAACCGAGTCAACGATGAATACTGGATGGCTCAGGCTCTGCAGGCGGCTCGTAAAGGTTTTTATTCCACTCACCCCAACCCACGGGTAGGCTGCGTGGTGGTCAGGAAGCAGATTTTGGTCTCGCAGGGCTGGCATGAATTCTGCGGTGGTCCCCACGCCGAGATAAACGCGATTGAAAATACATCGATCCCGCCTGCGAGCGATTTTTACGTCACGCTGGAACCCTGTTCACACCAGGGGAAAACGCCGCCTTGCGTCGATGCACTGATCAGACTAAAGCCTGCCCGGGTGATTATCGCGATGCAGGATCCGAATCCGCTTGTGGCAGGGAATGGAATCGAAAAGTTCAGGGCCGCCGGCATCGAAGTGGTGCAGGGCACCCTGGAATCCGAAGCCAGAGCATTAAACGCCGGATTTGTATCGCGCATGGAGAGAAATCGCCCCTTCCTCCGCCTGAAAATGGCTATGTCGCTCGATGGACGTACCGCTTTGGCTAATGGCGTGAGCCGGTGGATCACGGGTACAGCAGCGAGGTTCGATGTGCAGCGCTTACGCGCTCAGAGTTCGGCGATTTTGACTTCTGCGGCTACGATAATCGCCGACGATCCCAGTTTAAATCTGCGTCTTACTAAAGCTGATTTAGGGCAGGTAACCGAGGTGAGAGAACCGGTTCGGGTTGTTTTAGATTCGAAACTGCGACTCACAGGAAGTGAAAAAATATTCGGTACAGGCGGCGCTATCTGGATATATACGCTGAATAATAATGAGGCTGATCTTGATCGGCTCAGAGATCGCGGTGCAACCGTAACGGTACTCGAAAAATCTAGTAACGGGCATATCGATCTGCTTCAGTTGATGTCGCACCTGGCTGCGCGAGAAGTCAATGAAGTGCATAGCGAATGCGGCGCAACGCTCGCCGGTGCATTGATCCGACAGCAGCTCGTCGATGAACTGGTGGTTTATATCGCGCCGCATTTGCTCGGAAACCAGTCGCGCGGTCTATTCGATCTTGGCGAAATTACTAATATGGATTCCCGTGTTAATTGCCGTATTGATGAAATCCGGCAGATCGGTGAAGATATTCGACTTCGTATGACTTTGGAGCGCCAGGTAATCTAATGTTCACCGGCATAATCCAGGCAGTCGGGACTATCGACAAGATCGAGCATAAAGGTGGCGATATCATTCTTGGGATCGATAGCGCCGATCTTGATCTACAAGCCAGTCAGCTCGGCGACAGCATCGCGGTCAATGGTGTTTGCCTAACCCTGGTAGCCTGTCGGGAACAGGGCTTTTCAGCCGACGTATCGGTAGAAACGCTGAACCTGACCAGCCTGGGCCAACTCGAGCCTGGCAGCCAGGTCAACCTTGAAAAAGCCCTGACATTGAATACGGCATTAGGGGGGCATCTGGTCAGCGGTCACGTCGACGGCCTGGCTAGCGTCGTCGACTTGCAGGACGAGGGGCGATCAACTCGATATACCTTTGAGCTTGCACCCGAACTACAGCATTACATCGCACAAAAGGGATCGGTCACTATCGATGGTACCAGTTTGACGGTAAACCGGGTCGAGGGTAATCGTTTCGACGTCAATATCGTGCCGCATACTCAGGAGAAGACAATATTTCGGTGTTATCGCGTCAATACACAGGTTAATATCGAAGTCGATATCATCGCGCGCTACCTGGAAAGACTAGTCGGGGGTAAAGCGCAGGGTCAGGATCTTGCTGACAGTCAGTTGCTGGAGACACTGACCAAATCAGGATTTGTCGAAAAGTGATTCGCGGGAATTCTATATTTTTATGAAATTGAACAGCACCAAAGAAATTATTGAAGATATCGGGGCCGGAAAAATGGTCGTGATTATGGACGATGAAGATCGGGAAAACGAGGGTGATATCCTGATGGCCGCAGAAGCGGTAAATCCCGGTCACATTAATTTTATGGCGAAATACGGACGCGGCCTGATTTGTCTGACCCTGCCCGAGCAGCGTTGCCGACAGCTTCGGTTGCCGCTCATGGTAGGCGATAACAGGGCTCAGATGGAGACAAATTTTACCGTGTCTATCGAGGCTGCAGAAGGTGTGACCACCGGTATTTCTGCCGCCGATCGTGCAACCACAATTCTGGCTGCAGTGAAGGCAGAAGCAAGGCCCGAAGATATCGTTCAGCCAGGCCATATTTTTCCAGTTATGGCGCGCCAGGGCGGTGTATTGATACGCGCAGGTCATACCGAGGCAGGTTGCGACCTGGCACGACTTGCCGGATTCGAATCGGCGGCGGTTATCGTTGAAATTCTCAACGATGATGGCTCTATGGCGAGAAGACCGGATTTGGAAGCATTTGTGAAAAAACACGATCTGAAAATTGGCACCATCGAAGATTTGATTCGCTACCGAATCGAAAACGAGCATTCGGTAGAGCGCATCGTCCAATCTCGGTTTCCGACCGATTTTGGTGATTTTGATTTGTACGCTTACGAAGATACTATCGCGCAGGATCTGCATATCGTCCTGGTAAAGGGTAAGATCGACTCCAACCAGCCGATTCCGGTACGGGTGCACGTACAAAACACCTTGGCAGATGCCTTGTGTGGTACCGCAGGCCGCGGCTGGCCGCTTCGGGATGTGATGAAAAAAATCGAAGAGTTGGGGCAGGGTGTGATTGTATTTTTACGCCAGCCCGAAACACCCAAAGAATTGGTGAGGGAAATTGAATCGATTATCCGTGACGAAGCCGGTCACGAGGAGGATCAGCCCGACGATCTGAAAACCTATGGAATCGGTGCTCAAATCCTGGCCGATCTGGGTGTGCGGAAGATGAATCTGTTCAGTGCACCGAAGAAATTTCACGCGCTCGCTGGTTTCGGACTCGAAGTCGTCGAGTACTATTCTGAATAAGGCTTTTTTTAAGGGGAGCCACGTATGAGTGAAGTCAATCAAATCGATGGCGACATCGGCGCAGCCAAGGCGAAGATTGCCATCGTGGCGGGTCGCTTTAACGGGTTCATCGTTGAAAGCCTGTTGCAGGGTGCCCTGGATACCCTGAAGCGCTCCGGGGTCGATGCCAGGGATATTACCGTGAGCCACGTTCCGGGTGCATTTGAAATGCCGTTGGTTGCACAAAAGTTTGCGCAGTCGGGGAAATTCGATGCGATTATCGGCCTGGGGGCCGTGATTCGTGGGGCGACTCCGCATTTCGATATCGTCGCGGGTGAAAATGCCAGGGGACTGTCATCGGTAGCGCTACAACATTCGATACCGGTTATCAATGGGGTATTAACCACCGACACGATCGAGCAGGCGATCGAGCGATCGGGAACCAAGGCTGGAAACAAGGGTGCCGATGCGGCGATGGCCGCGCTCGAAATGATCAGTCTGCTGAGAAAAATCGGCTAGCTTATTTAACAATACGGGACAGGATACGGGCGTGGCAGACGATAAGGCGCGATTTATCAAGAAGCGCAGGCATGCCCGTGAAAAGGTATTGCAGGCGCTGTACCAGTGGCAGTTATCCGGCGAGAGCCTTGACTGGATTAAAAACCAGTATTTGCAGGAACAGGGTGTTAGTGCCGGTGATGAAGAGTATTTTCTGGAGTTGCTGTATAAAATTCCAGCCGAGGTCGAGCAGATCGATGCCACCTATAGAGAATACGTCGAAAATTTCAAGGATCATATTGACCCTATCGAATGCAATATTTTGCGGATTGCTACTTATGAATTTATCCACCATCTCGAAATTCCCTACAAGGTAGTGATCAACGAAGCAGTCAATCTGGCTAAAATCTATGGTGCCGACGAAGGGCACAAATTCGTAAACGGCGTGCTGGATCCATTGGCGCAGAAATTACGCCAACTCGAAACTGCCTGACAGGCGTTCTACAACCTAGCCGTGCTGCCGACCGAGTTTTCACTAATCGAGCGATTTTTTGCCGACACCGGCAATACCGACTACCCGGCTCGATTGTCGCAGGGCGATGATGCAGCGGTGCTGGATGTACCCGCAGGTATGCAGGCTGTGATGAGTATCGACACGCTCATCGGCGGTGTTCACTTTCCCGAGCAAACCAGTGCGGCTGACGTCGCCTGTAAGGCACTCGCGGTGAACCTGAGCGACCTTGCCGCTATGGCGGCCAAACCTGCCTGGTTTTTACTGTCGCTTAGTTTACCCGGCAATGACGAAGTCTGGCTGGAAGAGTTTTCCAGCAGTCTCAGACAAGTGTCGCAAGACTATCGGGTCGAATTGATCGGTGGTGATACCTGCCGGGGGGCACTGTCGGTTACTATTCAGGTCACGGGATTGGTGCCAGAGGGAGAATATGTGACACGCGCCGGCGCCCGGGTGGGTGACAGTATTCTGGTATCAGGGGTATTGGGCAACGCTGCGCTCGGCCTTGCGCATCTACAACAACGTATTCACCTACCAGAGTCGCTACAGGAAGTGTGTTTGAACGCTCTAAATCGGCCGAAACCGCGGCTTGAGCTGGCTGACTTTTTAGCGCGCTATGCCTCGGCTGCGATAGATCTCTCTGATGGACTTGTCGGAGATTTGAGCCATATCCTTCGTAATAGTCAGGTGGGCGCTGCCCTTAGACAGGGTGATTTACCGGTTAATGAGTGGATCAGGGAAAATGACGCTTTTGATTATGCCCTCATGGGAGGAGACGACTATGAAATATGCTGTACGCTGCCCGCGCAGTATCGGGATCGTATCGATGAGTGGAACCAGGCTCATCCTGACTGTCCACTCAGCGAAATTGGCGAAATTACAGCAACCGACTACACTTTGATCAAAGACAAGCAATCGGTCGATCTGAAAGACCGGCAGGGATATCAACATTTTAGCTAGCCCCACTCCAATTGAAGTCTCGATGCTGCGTAACCCGCTGCATTTACTCTCGCTCGGATTCGGAGCCGGGTTGTCCCCTTACGCCCCTGGAACCGCAGGCACGATAGTTTCGGTACCCCTGTATTTACTGCTGAGCCAGCTTGCGCTGATACCCTATGTTACGGTCATAATCGCGGGGTTTGCGCTGGGCGTTTACCTGTGCCATTACACCAGTCGGGCACTGGGTGTCCATGATCATTCTGGCATCGTCTGGGACGAATTCATTGGGTACTGGATAACCATGATTGCTGTGCCGGCGGTAACCTGGCAGTGGGTGCTGGCCGGGTTCGTGTTATTTCGCTTTTTTGATATCGTTAAGCCCTGGCCTGTTAAACTGGCGGATAAACGTTTGAAAGGAGGTTTTGGGATCATGTTCGATGATGTACTAGCGGGTTTGTACGCGCTCGCCTGCATGCAATTAATCGGTGTTTACCTGGCCTAAATGAGATGAAATTTTTACCCGTTATCGCAGCAGCAATCCTGATGCTGTGTTTGTCTACTTCAAATGCCAGCGATATCGATATCAAAGTGGTTGGTCTTTTTACCAACAAGGTGCTCCTGGAAATTGAAGGAGAACAAAAATTGTTGAGTAAAGGAGAGACTTTTAACGGGGTCACTTTGATATCTGCATCGGCAAGAGGTGCAGTGGTATCGATTCATGGGGAAAAGAAAAAACTGAGCCTGAACCAGTCAATAAGGAGCAATTACAAAAAACCAGACCGTGCTAAATCGACTATATATCCTGATGAACAGGGAATGTATTACGTTAAGGGTAAGATAAACGGCCGTAGCTTGCGCTTCCTGATAGATACCGGGGCGACTTATTTGACCATAAGCGGTCAACAGGCCGCGCTGATTGGCATCGACTATCGTCAGGGAGTCAGGGGCTTTGTGAATACTGCATCATCGACCGTGCCGGTATGGCAAATAGTTCTGGATCGGGTGAGTGTGGGCGATATCAGCGTGCCCAATGTAGAGGCAAGCGTAATCGAAGGGTCCCGGCCCCACGACGCCTTGCTGGGAAATTCCTTCCTGAAATTTACCCAACTACAGCGTACGGGTAGCGTGATGGAATTACGTAAACGATATTAGGAATAAAGAATTAAGGTGAAAGAATTAAGGTGACAGTTAACAAAACTAGAATTAAAAGGTGAATTAAGGTGACAGTTAACAAAACTAAAAATAAATAAGTTAACTGTCACCATAATTTTATAATTCGAGTTTGCTAGAATACCGCGCGCTACTTTTTCTCTAGAGAAAACCGATGATCAAAACCCGTTTTGCCCCCAGTCCTACCGGATATCTACATGTCGGGGGGGCACGTACTGCATTATTTTGTTGGTTATTCGCTAAGAAAATGGGCGGTAAATTTGTGTTACGCATCGAGGATACCGACCTGGAAAGATCCAGCGATGCTTCGGTGCAGGCAATTCTGGATGGAATGGAATGGCTCGATCTGGACTATGACGAAGGTCCTTACTTTCAGACCAGAAGATTTGACCGTTATAAAACTGCGATCCGGCAATTGATCGATCAGGGCGATGCCTATTATTGCGACTGTTCCAAACAGCGGCTGGAATCCTTGCGCGAAGCCCAAATAGAGGCTAAACAAAAACCGCGCTACGATGGCTGCTGTCGCGACCTTGAATTGAGCCCGGGAAATGGACAGGATCTGGTTGTACGATTCAAAAATCCTCAACAGGGCGTGGTTACTTTTGTTGACCATGTAAAGGGTGAAGTGAGTGTCAGTAATGCTGAACTTGACGATCTGATCATCGCCCGCAGCGATGGCTCGCCGACCTACAATTTGACCGTGGTTGTTGACGATATGGATATGCAAATTACCCATGTGATCCGGGGGGATGATCATGTCAACAATACCCCCAGGCAAATCAACATTCTAAAGGCGCTCGGTGCTACCTGTCCCGAGTACGCACACCTGCCGATGATCCTGGGAGAAGACGGTAAACGTTTGTCGAAGCGCCACGGGGCAGTCGGCGTGATGCAGTATTTTGAAGACGGTTATCTGCCCGAGGCGATGCTGAATTATCTCGTGCGCCTGGGCTGGTCGCATGGCGACCAGGAAATTTTTAGCCGCGATGAAATGATCGATCACTTTTCACTCGATGAGATAAACAAATCGGCGTCCTCGTTTAACACCGAAAAACTAAACTGGATCAATCAGCAGTATTTAATGAGCCAGCCACTCGAGCGGATAATTACCCTGGTTAAGCAACGTCTGGGCAAAATCGAAGTGTCGTTCGACGATCAGGCCGATTTTCATAGTATTGTCGATCTGTACCGGCAGCGGGTATCGACGATTAATGAACTGGTGGACAGTATTCTCTACTGTTTCCAGGATTTCGACAATTATGACGAAAAGGCAGCCCAAAAAGTATTGCGCCCTGTAGCGCTCGAGCCATTGGAAATGCTTCGCGCGGGGTTAGAGGGGCTCGATGACTGGGATTCGAGCGCTATTCACGACGTCATTGAGGATATAATCCAGGCTCTGAATGTCGGTATGGGAAAAGTCGGTCAACCACTTCGTGTCGCGGTCACCGGGGGGTCATTTTCGCCGCCCATAGATAAAACCGTCGAAATTATCGGAAAACAGCAGACTCTGGATCGAATTTCGAGGGCGATTGACTATATTTCGGTCAAATAACTGTTAGATTATCCTTTTAAAATTCAGTAACATGCTGTATATATATTAAGGAATTTCTTAACTGTTCGTAAAAATTTCAAATTAATCGTATGTAAACATCACGATGAATAATATTACCCGTAAAATTGAAGGTAATTGCGTGCTATTAGCATTACATTATCTTGAGTATTTGGAGGTATCGTCGATGTCTGGGGATCAAATCACGGGTTAAGGGTAGATGAAGCAAGAAACCATTAACTGTGTCGTAATGTTCGCTGACGTTGCTGGCAGCACGGCGATGTATGAAAACATGGGTGATGAACTCGCGCGCGAACGCCTGTCCAAGGCGTTAAATATGTTGATATCCATCACCAAACGACACGGTGCAAAATTGGTAAAAACCATCGGTGATGAAATACTGGTTTATTTCCCCGATGCTGACAAGGCTATCCTGGCTGCTCGTACCATTCAGGAAACTATGGAGGATGATCGTTCACCCGAAACTATAGGCGTATCGATTCGTATCGGTATGCAACATGGCAGTGCAATTCTGGAGAATAATGATATTTTTGGCGATACTGTGAACGTTGCTTCGCGTATTGTCGGTATGGCGAGAGCAAGGCAAATACTTTGCACCCAGGAACTGGCCTTTACCATAACCAATCCCGAACTCTCAAATAAAATGCGTCCCTACGACCGATTGCGTGTGAAGGGCCGGCAAGAACACCTGGACGTTTACCTGTTCGCATGGGAAGAAGAAAGCGATATTACTAATATGGCAACGGCCAGCAGCTTCACCAATCCTGCGCGACATCACCAGGCTGAAAAACTCACGCTCACCCATGGAAAGGAAAAAATTTCGTTACCGAATACTACCACTTCGTATCTGATCGGCCGAGGGCAGGATTGCGAACTTGTGGTGACCGGCAATTTGATATCGCGGTATCATTCGAGAATCGAGAATCGACGAGGTAAATTTATCATCACCGATCAAAGCACCAACGGTACATTTATTCAAACCCAGGAGGGACAGGAGATATTTCTGCGTCGGGAAGAGCTAACTCTATATGGTTCCGGATACATAAGTCTGGGGAAAAAGGTTGATCATAGCGACGTCAATCTGATGCACTTTTTATGTGAATAGTGCGCCATAGAACGCCCAGTAATACACCAAATTACCTGGCCGGTGGTATTTTCGGATAGCGACGAAGTCTATGTTAATTACCTTCAAAACCAGGTCTTACGCGAACATCACCCTATTTGGCGATGTGGCAAAAAATATACTGGAAATGATGGATTTCGGTGTTGTCGTACCGGGAGCAATTGTCGCGAAGGATGTAGCGAGAGCGCTGGAAAACCTGCAGTCAGGCCTCGAATCGGTAGCAGATATAGCACCACCAGAAGTCGATAACGACGATGATCAGCCAGTGGTTAGTCTGCATACCCGCGCCATTCCATTGATCGAATTATTACAGTCAGCCGTGCGAGACGACAATGATGTGATGTGGGAGTAAGCCAAACCCGGCAGGAAGCTCGACGATGCCAATTACCGGGATCCTGCCATTGAGGAACTGTTTAACCTGCATTCACCATCGAGTTGACTACTGCAGTCCAGGCACGGGCGATATTGTCGTGGTTATAACCGCCGCCGCCCATCGCCAGCATTTTACCGTCACAGTAACGGTCAGCGATTTCACACAGGCGTTTGGCCGCATAAGCGTGCGAAGCCGGGCTAAAGGCCATGTTGGTAATCGGGTCTCCTTCGATACTGTCGGCACCGCATTGGAGCAAAATAAACTCGGGTTCATTTTGCTCCAAGTAGGTTTCAATTTTTGGCCATACGCTCTGAAACACGGCATCGTCGGAGAAAGGTGGAACCGGAATATTTAATTTGGTGCCCGTAGCTGCCCCCTTGCCGGTTTCCTGCTCAGAACCGGTACCCGGATACAGTGTACGGCCATCCTGATGGATGTCTGCGAACAATAGATCGGGGTCTTCTTCGAAGCTATAGAAAACGCCATCGGCGTGGTGGGCGTCAATATCGATGTAAGCCACGCGCTTGATACCGTATTGCTCGCGCAGGTATTCGATTGCGATTCCACAGTCGTTAAACACGCAAAAACCGGCGGCGATATGGCGACGAGCATGGTGCAGTCCGGCAATCGGTGAAAAAGCGCGGCGGTATTGCTTCGCCATGATACGGTCTATCGCATCGGTGACCGAACCAGCAACGTTACTGGCTGCCTCGAACATACCGACGAAAGAAGGGGTGTCACCTGCGTCCAGATAGCCAGTACCAAACTTGGAATAATCGTGTACCTTTTCAATGTAATCGCTGGTATGGAACAGTTCGATTAAATCACGACTGGCTTTCACCGGTTGATGGATATCGAGCGACTTGTCCAGGTTCCGGCGCAGTAGTTCGGCCTGAAAAACATCGTGACGTTGGGGGCCAAATGGATGGCCGTCCTTGAACCCATAATCGGCCAGCGGCTGGCCCAGGTAAACGCAGGTATTATTGCGAGGCATCGTGGTCACCCCCTATCACCCAGTGGTGATCGCATTTTTGGCATCTGGCATAAATCTGACGTGTGTCCGGGGTTACTTCAAACAGGCCGTAGGTACCACAGACTTTACAGGTCGCCACGCTTGCACAAGCCTGCGCGAAGGTAAAACTCATCCAGAAACGGCGAAAAAGCTCAATGATGGCAAGACCGACAATATAGAGTGCAACCAGGGTACCGATGAATAACAGGCCCGAGGACGTCAAGCCAACCATTTCGATGATGCTGAGGAACAGGAAACCAGCCAGCAGGCAACTGATCAGCCAGGCAAAGCTTTGATACAGCTGTTGTTCGTGCCAGCGATTAAACCTCAGTTTTTGCATTAGACCGGTTTATCAGCTTCATATCGAGAATAATTATCCTACTAAAGGTGCTGGATTGACAGGCGCACGCGAGCAGGTTCACAGTAGGACTTCGTTTCCGTGATATCTTGCCTTGAACCGACCAGGCCTGGTTAATTCGTTCGACTGGTAACTGGCAGGCTTCGTTCCCTGGTTTTTGCCTTTAACGCTTTATCAATTCCCTCGTCTATATCACCAAATCTTGATGGAGGCTTCCCTGCCTCAGCCACACCATAGATACTGTCCCCGCCTGCAGAGTTAGCGAAAGCACTAATATCTTTACTCAGTTCCCTTTTATGTC
>JADFMY010000169.1 GCA_022563685.1 Pseudomonadota bacterium
GCACAATTTCTTGCGGATCGTTGGCCATGCCTTGATCAAAGGTTCCCTGTCCTGGGGGCTAGTGAAATCTAATCCCCAATCCAGATCACCGCTGCCCGATAATGGTTCCTGCCACGGTCCGGCTCCGAAGTCAGTAACAGGCGTAGATGCGAACCATCGATGATATTACTCTGCTCCAGTGTTAACTCATAATTCTCAGGATCAAAGATCAGAGTGTTGCGATCAAAGCGTACGACGATCCTTTCACCCGCCGCCTCGATAAATTTCGGCTTAACGCGCAGTTCAAAACAATGCAGTTCACCCGGACATAAATACTCGACAAATCCTAGCAAATGCACCTGTTGTGCCGCCGACGCCGATGAAGCGCCCCCGGCAAGCATTGCAATCCAGAAAATTATCCAAAGCTTCAGCATGACTGTCTAAATATATTATTTTTTTGATTTGACATCGCACGACACGAAAAGTCCCAGCCTGAATTGCTGTCTAAAGTTCGAAATAGTGACATATAAATAGACCAATCATAGCATCCTGCGCGTAAATGTTTGCCCTGTCCGCGCAAACTATGGGAAACTCGCCAGGGCTTAAAGCGGCCTACTATTAACGAATGTTACGAGGACAAGCAGTGAGCCTGACAAAAAGCCTGATCGAACTGATTCGCAATAAACCGATTGATGATAACGACCTCGAGTCTGCGGCGATGTTTACCCTCGATGCGGTTGCCAGCGCCTGTGCCGGAAGTGCGACGCCAGTCGGTAAAAAACTGCTCGCCTGGGCGAAAGCTAGTGATCTGGACGATAAACGTCTGGCGCTGCTGATGGGTGCGCTCACGCATATTACCGAGACCGACGATCTGCACCGCGCCTCGGTAACCCACCCCGGATGCGTTGTGATTCCCGCTGCCCTGTCGCTCGGGGAAAGAACCGGAGCCAGCGGGCATAAAATCCTGAGCGCGATCCTGCACGGCTTTGAGGCCATGTGCCGGATTGGTGCAGCGGTGGGGCCGACGCATTACAAGGTATGGCATAACACCGCGACCTGCGGGCCCTACGGTTCTGCCATGGCGGCCGCCACGCTACTCGATCTCGATCGGGAACAGACCGTCCACGCACTCGGCAATGCCGGTACGCAGTCGTCGGGCTTCTGGCAATTCATGGTAACCGGCGCGATGAGCAAACATCTGCATGCCGGGCGCGCCTGCGAATCCGGGCTGCTTGCCGCCGAGCTGGCAACGCACGGATTTACCGGCGCACCACAAATTCTCGAAGGTGATAAAGGTATGTTTGCCGGTATGTGTATCGACCCGATTCCAGAGGCAATCCTGGCTCAGCCGGACGACCCGTGGCAATTACCACTCACCTCGATCAAGCCCTGGCCCTCATGCCGCCACACGCACCCGGCGGTCGACTGTGCTCTCGAGTTACACGGCCAGTTAAACGGCGCCAGGATCGAAAAGGTCGGTATCGATACCTATCAGGCTGCGCTCGACGTATGCGACAGGCCGGAACCGGAAGACGAATATCAGGCCAGGTTTTCACTTTACCACTGCGTTGCTATCGCCCTGCAGGACGGCGCGGTAAAGCTCGACTCCTTCACCGAACAGGCACGCGATCAAACACGCGAACTACGCCATGCCACTACCCTGCAGGTGGTCGACCCATTCGCTTCGAATTACCCGTCGTCCTGGGGTAGCCGAGTGCGGGTGACCACCAGTGAGGGCAAAATTCTCTCGGTCGAGCGCAAAGATTGCAAGGGAGACCCCGAACTCGCGCTCGATGTAAATGAAATGCGCATCAAAGCATCCAGCTTAATGCAATACGGCGGTTTGAGCGAAGCCGCATCGCAGGAACTGTGCGAGCGGATTTTATCACTACCGGCGAGCGCCACCCCGCCTGCCTTGTTTAACGCCTTTATAGACCGGTTAGGACTATAATGAATCTATACCCTGCGCCGGAATCGGGCGGTTCTTTCACCACTGCTTCAAATGCAGCGAACCCGGTGCCTTTATGATTGGTAAGCTTAAGCCGCGTCGTCGTCGAAGGTAAAAATTTCTTCCATGCTGTCAAAAATCTCCTGCGGCAAGTGACATTTGATCTTATGACCTGGACTCATATCTTTCATCGGCGGCACCTCGCGTTCGCAAATGTCGCCGCTGACCTGCGACTTGCGGGGACAACGAGTCTGGAATGGACATCCGCTTGGTGGATTCATCGCTGATGGGATATCACCCTCGAGCACGATATGTTTTTTCACCACAGAAGTATCCGCAATCGGAATCGCGGACAACAGCGCTTCGGTATAGGGGTGATAGGGTGGTGAGAATATTTCATCGGTGGATCCCTGTTCCATTACATGTCCCAGATACATCACCACGACTCGATCGGAAAGATATCGCACGATTGATAAATCGTGACTGATAAACAACATCGTGGTACCGGAACGACGTTGAATATCCATGAGCAACTCGGTAACTGCGGCCCGTACCGATACATCCAGTGCCGATACCGGTTCGTCGGCGACAACCACCTGTGGTTCACCCGCGAACGCGCGTGCGATACCGATACGTTGCTTTTGTCCGCCCGATAACTGGCGCGGCATGCGAGTGGCAAATTCTCGTGGCAGTTTCACCATGTCGAGTAGTTTGAGCATGCGCTCCCTGCGGTCATTGTCGTCTTTGCCGACTTTAAACATTTCCAGCGCACGGATGATTTGCGAGCCAACGCTGTGGCTCGGATTGAGCGTATCGAAAGGGTTCTGGAAAACCATTTGTATCTGCCTCACCACTTCGGGTTGACGGTCTCCTATTTCGACATCGCTGACGATTATATCGCCGAGTTCGATTGTCCCGCTGGTTGCAGTTTCAAGTCCCATTAACACTCTGGCCAGGGTTGATTTACCACAGCCCGACTCTCCGACGATTGCCAGGGTTTCAGATTCGCGTGCCTCCAGGCTGATGTCCTCGTTGGCTTTAACCACGCGCTGGTCGCCGCCACCAAAAATTTCGTTGGCCGCTACCTGGTAATACTTCCTCAAGTTTTTAATTTTCAGGACGACGTCACCCGGTTTGATCTCTTCATGGACGTTCTTAAATTGAGGCTTTGCACTCCAGTCGATATCGGCAATCCGCAGGCATCGTGAAACGTGACCCTGGTGCTCGCTTACCGGTTGCATGTGTACCACATCCTTGTTACAAATTTCCTCTACATAATAATCGCAACGTGGACCAAAATTACAGCCCCTGGGTCTTTCGTGCGGCAGCGGTAATTGCCCAGTGATAGACATTAACGGACGCGTATTCTTGTTTGCGCCCGGTAGCGGAATCGAGCGAAACAATCCCTGCGTATAAGGATGCCGCATGCGATCGAATACGTCGTGAATGGTGCCGGTTTCAACTGCCTCACCCGAATACATGACTGTAATTCGATTGCAGGTTTCGAGAATCAGGCCGAGGTTGTGGGAGATGAACAATAGCGATGTTCCGAATTTTTCACCCAGGTCCTTGACCAGGTCGACGATACCTGCTTCGACGGTTACATCGAGAGCCGATGTCGGCTCGTCGAGTAAAAGCAGTGCAGGCTTCGATAGCAAGGCCATTGCGATTACGATACGTTGCTGCTGACCACCCGATAACTGACTGGGACGATGGTCCATACGGTCCCCAAGACCTAGTGAACTTAACAGTGCTTCAGCACGGGTATTTCGCTCTGTAGAAGACAGCCCGGCATAGATGGCGGGTATTTCTACATTTTCTGCCGCCGTTGCAGTTGCCAGCAGGTTATAACTTTGGAAAATAAAACCAAATGCTTTACGGCGTAACCAGGCCAGCCCATCAGCATCAAAACTTTTAATATCTCTACCAGCA
>JADFMY010000069.1 GCA_022563685.1 Pseudomonadota bacterium
AGTACATGGATGTGCTGCCAAAATCAGTGCCGCTAAGGCATTGATTTTGTGAGACAAACGAAAATCACACTTTTCGTTTGTCGTCCTCTGAGAATTCATGGATGAATTATTCAGAGGTTCCTTAATTTTGCGTTAAACTATAGCAAGATTAAATTCAAATGGTTCATACATGCATCACTTTACGCTGATTTTTTTATCCTTTTTGATCGCGTCTATCCTGGTACGCCTGTGGCTATCCCAGCGTCAGATCAATCATATACAATGCCACAAAAATCAGGTTCCTCCGGCTTTTGCTGACAAAATCAAACTTGCAGACCACCAAAAAGCAGCTGGCTACTCCTGTACTAAACTACGGGTCGGGCGAGTTAACCTGGCCTGGGAAAGTCTGTGGTTACTTTTTTGGACCTTAGGTGGCGGATTGAACGCGATCAATCTGTGGTGGGCTGATTACAACCTGTCTCCTTTACTCAATGGAATATCCGTTATCGCGACCCTCGGCATCTTGATAGCCGTGCTGGAGATGCCGTTTTCCATTTATAACACCTTTGTTGTAGAAGAGCGTTATGGATTTAACCAGACTACCCTGAAAACATGGCTCATGGATCTGGTCAAAACCTCTCTGCTGATGCTGATTCTTGGAATTCCATTGATTGCGGCTATCTTATGGATAATGAATCAGGCCGGACAGTACTGGTGGCTTTACGCCTGGATTGTCTGGATCACTTTTTCACTTTTGATGATCTGGGCCTGGCCGGCATTTATCGCACCCTTGTTTAATCGCTTCAGCCCGCTTGAAGACCCGTCGCTAAAATCCAGAATCGACAAGCTTCTGCAGCGCTGCGGTTTTCGTAGCCAGGGGGTATTCGTGATCGATGGATCGAAACGTTCCGCGCACGGAAATGCCTACTTCACCGGATTCGGTAAAAACAAACGCATCGTTTTTTACGACACCTTACTGAATACCCTGTCTGAAGACGAAGTCGAAGCGGTACTAGCGCATGAACTGGGACACTTCAAACGTCACCACATCAAGAAAACACTGCTGCTCTCGATAGTAACCACATTGATCGGCTTTGCACTTCTGGCGTGGTTGATGCAGTCGGCCTGGTTCTACAGCTCACTCGGTGTCGAGACAGCCTCTACACATAATGCTTTATTATTGTTCCTGTTGGTGATGCCTGTATTCACTTATTTCATCAGTCCGTTGTACTCTGCTCTGTCGCGTAAGCACGAATTTGAGGCCGATGAATTTGCCAAGTCCAACAGCGATTACCGCGCGCTCATTTCCGCACTGGTCAATCTGTACAGGGACAACGCCACCACATTAACACCCGACCCGATACATTCAATGTTTTACGATTCGCATCCACCCGCGTCCATTCGTATCAACCATTTAAATTCAGTCACTCAATCACCACCCCATGGCTAAATTAGTCGACCAGTATTGCAGTAGCGATCCTGACAAGGCACCCCGGTTACGCGAGGCGGAGTGCGAAAAATGGATGTCCAGTTTAAACGAAAACTGGCAACTGGATCTGGCGCAACAACAGATATCCCGTACCTTTGAATTCAAAAATTACTATCAAACAACAGCGTTCGCCAACTCGGTGTTCTGGATAGCTCACCAGCAGAATCATCACCCGGATTTAACCATAAGCTACAAGTATTGCGCCATCACCTATACCACTCACTCGGTGAAAGGTTTATCGATAAACGATTTTATATGCGCGGCCCGTATCGACGTGTTGTTGAAAGAAGCGTGAATTCCGGAACTGGCGATGGCCAGGCGTAGGCTTAGCCAACAGCAGAAAAAACGCATTCAGAATGCCCAGGATGCGGTCCACACCCATTCTGAAAATCATCTCGATTGCCTGGTTATTTCCCATCATGGAGGATTTATCCTGGTCGAAACAATCGACACACGACTCATTGAATGCCAGGTAAAATCGAATCTGGGCGTAATCGTTTGCGGCGATCGGGTAATATGCGAAGACACAGGCAACGATGAGTTTCGCGTGGTCGCAATAGGGCCCCGAGAAAACCTGTTGCAGCGAATCGACGGCTCCGGGAAGATCCGATCTATCGCAGCCAACCTGAGTCAACTGATGATTTGCCTGGCGGCCAAACCGGAGCCCAATCTATTCCTGCTGGATCAGTATCTGCTGTCGGCAGCGCAACAAAATATCAATCCGGTGATTGTTTTTAATAAGACTGATTTACTCTCAGCACCTGAAGAAGATGCGTATCAGCTCAAATCTATTTACCGCCCTCTGGGATACACTGTATTATTTATCAGTGCCAAATTCGGGTATGGGATCGACCGACTCAAATCATTGTTTGATCACCAGACCACCGTATTAAGTGGTGTTTCCGGGGTCGGAAAATCATCGATAACGATAGCATTATTACCAGAGATAAAAATCAAAATCGCTGAAATTTCAGAGGCTAACGAAGAAGGCAGGCACACTACGCGCACCAGTCGACTATACCATTTACCCAACGATGGACATTTGATCGATACACCAGGCGTGCGCGGATTTAACCCGCTGATCGATGATAGCCAACCGGTCGGTGCAGGATTCAGAGAGATAGACGAACTTGCTGCTCAATGCCGATTTAGCAATTGCAGGCATATGAATGAACCAGGCTGCGCGGTGATAACGGCTGCATCAGATCGCGAGATTACCGAAAGTCGCTACCAACACTACCTCAGACTACTGGATCAGCTATAGTTACGCCGCCGAACCACGTAACTGCTTTCCGCCAAGCAGGTGCATATGGATATGGAATACCAGCTGGCACCCGTGTTTATTACAGTTGAAAACCAGTCGATAGCCGTCCTGCGCGATGCCCTCCTGTATGGCCACCTGCTTCGCCGCGAGTACCATTTTCCCGATCAACTCGGCATGCTCGGATTCTAAATCGTTCACGGTGGCTATCTCAATTTTCGGGACAATCAATACGTGAACCGGCGCCTGTGGATTAATATCTCGAAATGCCAGTATTTCATCGTCCTCGTATACGATGTCTGCGGGCAGTTCACGATTAATTATCCTGGAAAATAGGGTTTCTGACATTATAGTTCCTCTCTCTACATATCGAATTTCTGGCGTCCAATGAGCGCGCGCGACAAAGTGCCACCGTCGACAAACTCCAGTTCACCACCGAGTGGAATTCCTCGAGCCAGGCGACTGGTATTAACCCCAAACTTTCGCGCTATATCAGCGATAAATTGCGCGGTAATATCTCCTTCCACAGTTGCACTGGTGCCAAGAATAACCTCTTCGACGCCTTCGTGTTGCAGCCGCTTCTCGAGTAGCTCCAGTCCAAGCTGATCCGGTCCGATGCCATCGAGGGGAGACAGGCGCCCAAGCAATACAAAATAGAGGCCTTGATAGGCTCCCGACGCTTCGATAGCCATCACATCGGCGGGCGTTTCGACGATACACAGCATAGCGTCGGATCGTTTTTGATTCGAGCATATTTCACACACACTGGCGTCGGCGAAATTTCTACAGCGCTCGCAATGGCGAACTTTGTCCAATGCGCTCAGCATGGCCTCAGCAATACGTTTCGCACCACTTTGATCGCGTTCGATCAGATATAATGCCATGCGCTGAGCCGATTTCTGCCCTACTCCGGGCAAACAGGTGAGCGCAGTAATCAATTCGTCGAGCGTTGGCGATGACGACATCTTCAAAAGGGCAATTTAAAGCCTGGAGGCAGCGACAGGCCAGCAGTCATTTCCTGCATGACCTCCTGGTTGGATTTTTCTACCTTGTGTACGGCATCGTTGATCGCGGCAGCAATCAGGTCTTCAAGCATTTCCCAGTCATCGCCGATCAGGGCAGGGTCAATTTTAACTCGATTGACCTCATGGGTTCCGCGCATTTTGACCTGCACCAGACCCCCTCCGGACTCGCCGGTTACCTCCTTGCCGGCCAGTGCCTTTTGCGCCTTTTGCATATTTTCCTGCATTTCCTGCGCTTTCTTCATCATATCGCCGAGTGCGCCTTTCATAATAATTACCTCGTATCCTATAGCTGCATTGGTCTGGTAGCTGCGTTGGTCTAGCTAAACGTCTACCTTTTTGACACTGGATTCAACCAGTTCTGCTCCGAAAGCCTGGTGCAATTTTTGCACGATATCTTCCTGCCTGATCGCGTCGATTGCTGCCTGACGTTGTTCCTCTTGCTCGCGAATTCCGGCCTGCTGCGGTGTTTCTACCTCAAGTTGATCCTGAGCCCGTAAATCAAGTGTCAATGATACCCCAAGTTTTGAGGCAATCGCCTGTGTTATTTCCTCCCGGATTGTCGCATTCACCAATTCCAGTATCTCTGGCTGCAATTTCAGGCACAGATGATTTTGATCGTAAGACTCGACGACGCTATTGATCGCGATTTCCTGCGCCAGGCCCTGTAGCCCCAGTTCGTAGGCCAGCACCGGCCACTCGATCGAATCGCTGGCCGCGGATACTGCAGCAGCAGCTTGCGGCGGATCGGCCTGTTCGGGAACGATTGACTGACCGGCACCAGTAATCTGCGCCTGATCGATATCATCCCCAGGAGCCTGTTGCTGAATTACGGGCTTTTTTTTTCCACCGATGCCTGCGTGGAAGCCCCTGCATCGGGTGAAAAAGCCAGCAATCTCAACATCAACATCTCAAACCCGGCGGCCGCGTCCGGACTAATGCTCAGATCGCGGCGCCCCTGCAACATGATTTGATAGTAGAGTTGTATTTCCTCATTCGATATGCGTGCGGACAGGGCAACAATCTGCTCTCCCATCCAGTCGTCTTCGGGCTCTATAGCAGCCTCGCTCCGGTATAGCGCCATTTGATGAAGCAACGAGATCATTTCAGCACAAACACGCGCATAATCGGGGTTATACGCAATCACATTCCTGGCTTCTTCGACCAGCCTGGCTGCATCCTGCTGCAACAACGAATCGAATAATTTAACCAGATAATCCCTGGAAATTGTTCCCAGCATTGCTTCGGTCGTGCTCAACGAAACCGATCCACCACCACAGGCGATAGCCTGATCGAGCAGACTCAATCCGTCGCGCATACTACCATCCGCCGCGCTAGACAAAAGCGCCATCGCAGCGGTCTCGGTTGCCACCTTCTCCTCGCCGGTTAAGTACTGTAAATGGGATAGAATCTGTTGTTTCGACATACGCTTCAGGTTGAATTGCAGGCAACGCGACAAAACAGTTACCGGCAATTTCTGTGGGTCGGTAGTCGCGAGCAGGAACTTGATATGCGGCGGTGGTTCTTCCAGGGTTTTTAGTAAGGCGTTGAAGCTATGCCTGGACAACATATGCACTTCGTCCACCAGATATATCTTGAAGGGCCCGCGCGTGGGCGCATATTGAACATTGTCGAGTAGTTCGCGCATGTCTTCGACACCGGTACGTGAGGCGGCATCGATTTCGATCAAATCGACACTCCGTCCCTCGTCTACTTCAAGGCAGGACGCACACTCGCCACAGGGCTCGGAACTGATGCCAGTATCGCAATTCAGAGATTTCGCAAAAATACGAGCTATCGTGGTTTTTCCCACACCGCGTGTGCCGGTGAACAAATAGGCATGGTGTAGGCGCTTACTATCGAGCGCGTTAACCAGTGCCTGCACTACATGCTCCTGTCCGACCAGCTCCTTGAAATTGCCGGGGCGCCATTTTCGCGCCAGTACCTGGTAACTCATGCGCTTATCCGCGACATGGCACAGCGCGATAACGGAAATAGTGGTCGAAAAAATCGCATGCGATAAACATATTAGTATTGTCTAAAGTAACTTGTTATTGGCTTATCGATCATTCGGCATTGGATAGTATACTGGAGGCGACCTGAATCAGTACTCCTCCGCACCCAATGTCCCTGCTACCGTTGCTCCCTTCCGGGCCTGGCGGGGTTTACAGTTAATCGTCACGAAGGGACCGAAGCAGGTCACCATTGCAAGAGCGAAATCATAAAGCTTGTCAGGACAAATTGAAAGCGCAGGAGCCTCTGAACAAGTCCTACAGGTTTTTCTTGTCATGGCGACTATTTGATCCGAAAATACTCGCCCTTCCCACAGGTAGTTTATTACACCCCTATGGCCAAAAAAAAGAAATCCAAATCCAGTGACAATACGATCGCGCTCAATCGCGTCGCCCGCCATCACTATTTTATCGAGGATGAAATCGAAGTCGGTATCGTACTCGAGGGGTGGGAAGTGAAAAGTCTGCGTGCAAAGAGCCTGCAATTGAAAGAAAGCTACGTGATGGTGAAAAACGGGGAGCTCTGGATTACCGGCGCCCACATCAGCCCCCTGAACACGGCATCGACACATATCAAGCCGAATCCCACACGCACTCGAAAACTACTCGCACATCAAAGGGAGATCGATCGTCTCATGGGCATGGTGGACAGGCGCGGCTACACCCTGGTCGCGCTATCGGCCTACTGGAGTCGAGGCCGCGCGAAAATCAAACTCGGCCTCGCCAGGGGCAAGAGGCATCACGATAAAAGAGCGACCGAAAAGGATCGTGACTGGCAGCGTGACAAGGCCAGAATTTTAAAACACTCGTGACTACTCCCAGACCGGATCGTCACACTGCTCTCTTAAGAATTTAACATACTCCAGGTGCGCCTGTTCCGAAGCCTCATTACCCAGCCATACGGGTAGAGGCCCATTTCGAGAGACAGGCTGTCGACCCGTCATCTTGGACCCCAGATCGTGCCCGTGGTCGAATTCATCCAGACCCAATGCGGTTTGGCCCCCAGTCATCGCCAGATACACGTCAGACAGAATTCGCGCGTCGAGTAACGCGCCGTGAAGGCTGCGTCGACTACTGTCTATTTCATATCGTCTGCACAGCGCGTCCAAACTGTTTTTCTGGCCCGGGTGTTTTTGACGCGCCATTACCAGCGTATCGAGTATGCGGCAATGTTGCTCGATCGTAGTCGATTCTCCCTCCAGCTGCCCCAGTTCGTAATCGAGAAAACCCACGTCGAAGCGCGCATTGTGGATCACCAGTTCAGCACCATCGATATAGCTAAGAAATTCCTGTGCTATTTCCTGGAATCGAGGCTTGTCCTGCAGGAAATCGTTACTGATACCGTGTACTTCAAAGGCACCGTCGTCTATTTCTCGATCTGGGTTGATATAATAATGCCAGTGGTTATCCGTGATACGGCGATCGATTAATTCGACACAGCCAATTTCGATAATGCGATGACCCAGGCTGGTCTCCAGACCCGTAGTTTCGGTATCGAGTACGATTTGTCTCATTTTTTTGCAATCCCGATGTCTATTGCCTGGTTTGCGAGTCGATCTGCCATTTCGTTGCCTCTGATGCCCGCATGACCCTTCACCCAGTGCCAGGTAATCCTGTGTCTGCATTTTTCCTGCTCCAGCCGCCGCCACAAATCAACATTTTTTACCTGCTTTTTTCCCGCAGTTTTCCACCCGTTTGTTTTCCAGTTTTCGATCCACTGATTGATTCCCTGCAACACATATTTGGAATCGGTATTCAAATCAACGTCACAGGATCGCTTGAGCGCGCGCAAACCTTCGATAGCGGCAGTGAGCTCCATACGGTTATTCGTCGTTTCAGAGTCGAATCCATTCAGGGTTTTCTCTGTATCCCGATAATGCATAATGACTCCCCAGCCCCCTGGCCCGGGATTACCGCGGCAGGCACCATCGGTATACATGGTTACCTTATTGGTCATATTTCATCCCTCGTCCTACACTGGGACGAGCTACCCTGGAGGGCAGCATTTTTCGAACCACCCAACGCTGACGAACTGGGGTCATCGCTGAAATGTTTTTGTTATAAACCAGCACATTCAGCGCACCAGAAAATTTAACCCAATTTTTCAATCCTTTTGCTAACCAGGAAAGCCGCCAGATTACCGACAGATGCTGGATTGGCGGCACATACCCCACCCGGTAATGTATTTGCTGATCGAAGCCGAGCAGTTTCATCCAGTCCTTTAAGCGCCTGGCGGTATAATAGTGTCCGTTCCAGGGGGCCCGTTCCAACCAGGACTGAAAGAAATGGCGAACACCCCACAGCGATAGTGGATTAAAATCAACAATGATCAGCTTCCCTTCCGGGATCAATACCCTGGAGGCTTCACGCAGATTCGCATGTGGTTCGGTTGTATTCGATAAATGGTGCATCATCACCATCAGATCGACGCTGTCGTTAGCGATCGGCAACAGCGATGGATGCACCTGCAAATCGACGTCTGTATTACTTCTATCGAGGTTGAAATGATGTTTCACTCGGCACGATTCGAGTAATAGGTTTGCATGACTGGTGCAACCAATTTGCAGCGAATGATAACCAAAGGATGTGGCCAGTATGGGCTCCAGAATAGCTTTCAATTCCTCAAACAGGTGTTGACCCAAAGGTGATTTATACCACTCGTTGATGGTTAAATTTGTATTTTTAATCTGTTTTTGTGGATGATTTCGCATTTTAAACTTGTATTTTGCCCTGTACAATGCGACATTTTAGCGTCTACGCGCCTTCGATACTAATGATAATAAACAGGAATTCGAAATTCGCGCGCCATCGATACCATTGTTTGACAGTGGTTTTTTCCCTATTGCTGGGTGCCTGTAGCACGTTTCAGGCAGATTTGGCAGAGACGACAGCACTGCAAGATCAACCAATTGCAGCGATCAATACCCCACTACCAACGCCCGAAGCCGAAATTATTAATCAACCTGGCACGCAGCCGATTTTTATCGCTGATTATTACGTCGCCCCCTGGCCCTATATCCCAATAGAAAATCCTCCATCTGTCGCGTTAGTAAAGCCCGAACCAGCCGATATCGATGATAGACCCGCATTAAGTCTGGCAGTTAAAATGGCGCAGACACACGAGTCTATTATATTGCAACGCCGCGAAGCCGGATTGCAAGCGCTCGCCGAGATAGAAAAAAATAAAGACGCCTGGCACCGGCTGCAACAGGGCATGCAATTAACCCCGGTGCTAAACGACAGAGTAAGCGCGCAACTGAACTGGTATCTAAATCATCGAGGTTATCTGGAACGTGTGATGCAACGCGCCAAACTGGTTTTACCTTTTATCCTGGATGAACTGGAAAAAAATAACCTGCCGACCGAGCTCGCGCTACTCCCCATAGTAGAAAGTGCCTACCAGACTTTTGCCTACTCGCACGGCAGGGCTTCCGGCATGTGGCAGATTATACCGTCAACCGGCAGATTTCTTGGCTTGAAGCAAAACTGGTGGTACGACGGACGGCGTGACATTATCGAATCCACCCGCGCTGCGATTCGCTATCTAAACACTCTGGCCGGTGAATTCAATGGAGACTGGGACCTGGCCCTGGCTTCTTATAACGCTGGTCCGGGTAAAATCCGAAATGCCATTCGATACAACAGGAAACGTAATCGACCAACCGATTTCTGGCACCTGACACGCATTCGCAAGGAAACGAAGAACTATGTACCAAAACTGTATGCACTGAAGGAACTGTTTGGTCACCCGGAACGATATCAGCTGGAGCTATTGCCCATCAGTAACGAACCAGCCTTTGAAATCGTCGATCTCGATCGGCAGATCGATCTGGCTTTGGCCGCCGAGCTGGCAGGATTAACCATCAACGAATTGTATCAATACAATCCAGCATTCAATCGCTGGGCAACATCACCCAGTGGTCCCCATCGGTTACTATTGCCAAAGGACAAAAGTGAGCAATTTAAACAGGCTTTATCTGAGGTTCCCGCCGAAAAACACATTAAATGGGTACGTCACAAGATCAGGACCGGAGAGACCTTGAGTGAAATTTCACGCAAATATCGCACCACGACAGCGTTGATAAAAAGTGTCAATAAAATTCGTGGTACGCAAATTCGAGCAGGCAAATACCTGACGATTCCTACTGCAACAAAATCGTTGAAATCCTATACCCTGAGCAAGACAGCCCGTTTGAGTAAAATTCAAAATACCCGTCGCAGTGGCAACAAACAAGTACATGTGGTACGCCCAGGCCAAAGTCTGTGGGGCATTTCACGACGCTATGGAGTGTCTACCAACGCCCTGGCCAGGTGGAATGGCATGGCACCGATCGATACCCTCAGCATTGGTCAGGAATTAATCGTTTGGACCAACAAAGAGTCCCTGGTACAAAGCTTGGCCAACCTGATCGCAGCAGGACCGAACCGGGGCCTCCATGCACTGAGATATACCATCAGAAAAGGCGATTCGCTTTACCGGATCGCGAGTAAATTTAACATTCGCATATCGGATATAAGACGCTGGAACAAGATTGGAAAATACCTGCAGCCTGGACAAAAAATCAAACTATACGTCGATATTACCAGGCAATCGGGATAAATCGATTACCCCTTCGACTTTCGACGCCGGCTCGACAGGATTTGGTATCCCCGTAGCTATAGTTGCTTTATCCGGCTCCAGACGCCAAAATAAGGCCGTTTAGAAATCTATTTTCAATGGAAGACCAAAAATAAATTATGCCGCTAGAAATTGATGCCAAGCAGATCATGTCCCTCTCTCCGATCAATTCATTGAGCTCTGAAAATAAACAGGATCTGGTTAAAAAAGTGACACCGATCGAGGTAAAGGCAGGCCATTACATTTTTAAAAAAGATGACACGGAAAAGTGTCATGTTTATGTATTACAGGGCGAGATCGAACTGGTACTCGGCAAGAAAGTCATCAAAGCAGTCAAGGCGGGTACGCCTGAAAGCCTTGAACCGATCGCACACAGCTTTCCCAGAGCGGCTTCAGCGAGGGCCAGGTCCGAGGTGGTGATCGCCAAAATCAACAGCGATATGCTTGACATCATGCTAACCTGGGATCAAACCGGAAGTTACCTGGTAGAAGAAGTCGAAGAGGAAGACGATGAAACAGACTGGATGTTTCGAATTCTGCAAACACGCGCGTTCCACCGCATACCCCCTGCCAATATTCAGGCCATGTTTTTGCGTATGGAGTCTGTTTCCTACAAACCTGGCGACAAGGTGGTTGCACAGGGTCAGGACGGAGATTTTTTCTATATCATAAAAGAAGGCAGGTGCATGGTATCGAGGGCTACTCCGGCTAACCCAAACGGCGTTAAACTGGCCACTCTATCGGTGGGTGACAGCTTTGGTGAAGAAGCGCTGATATCGGAAACCAAACGAAACGCTACCGTTACGATGTTATCGAAAGGCACCTTAATGCGACTCAATAAAGAGGACTTCAACTCACTATTAAACGAGCCGCTTTTGAACTGGGTAAGCTACGAAGAAGCTAAAGAACTGGTAGCCAATGGCGCCGAATGGCTTGATGTTCGCTTACCCGCTGAACACAATGCCAACCATATCAAGAACAGCATCAATATTCCGTTGATCTTTTTACGCCTGAAAGCCAACTCCCTTGACAACAAGAAAAAGTATGTCATATATTGCGATACTGGGCGAAGAAGTTCAGCGGCTTCCTTTTTACTCAACGAGAAAGAGATTGTAACCTTTGTACTCAGGGATGGCGTAGATACAGCAGCAGCAGCCGATCTTGAGTCCTGAACGCCAGAGAAGATTTAATTTCCCTCAGAAAAACCGGGAATAGCGCTTTCGTCAATTTGATCGATCTGTTCTGGATCAAGATATTCGTTGGCATAGTCCAGATAGATTTTCTGTTTTACAAAAATATCGAAGATATCGGGGTCAATATGCTGATCTATTTTCATGTACCCCATAATTTTCAGGCACTCCGATAAGGTTTTACCTTTTTTGTAAGGTCTGTCGGTGGCTGTCAGGGCTTCGAAAATATCAGCAACCGCCATTATTCTCGCCTGTACTGACATTTCATTTCGGTGCAGACCTTTCGGATAACCGGATCCATCCATTTTTTCGTGATGACCCCCGGCAAATTCCGGGACATTTTTTAAATGCTTCGGAAAAGGTAAAGACTCGAGCATTTTTATAGTTGCGACAATATGGTTATTTATAATTTTGCGCTCGCTGTCATTCAATGTACCGCGCCGAATACTCAAATTCTTAAGTTCATCTTCCGAGACCAAAGGCCGAATCTCGCCATTCAGGTCAATCCAGCTGTACCCGGCCAAATCTGACACGCGAGTGATATCTTCGTTTGACATGAACTCGCCGCCAATATTAATTTTTCGTAAAAAAGCCAGGTCATCTCGGTATTGCTGGCATCGATCTTCATACTGCCGTTTCAATAGGGTTAATTTCTTTTTCGAACCGTCGCTGTCAATTGTTGCACGAAGATAAGTTATTTCTGCATCACGAATTAACACTTCAATTTTAATTTCAAGTATCTGAATACGGTCAAAAATAGTCTCCAGTTTGGTGGATTTATCCATCACGTATTCAGGCGTCACAACCTTACCGCAATCATGCAGCCAGGCGGCTGTTTCAAGTTCGTAACGATCCTCGTCGGTGATATGGAAATCCTTTAATGGGCCACTTTCAGCATTATTCGCAGCCTCCGCGATCATCATTGTCAACACAGGAATACGCCGACAATGTCCTCCAGTATAGGGAGATTTGTCATCGATAGCCCCCGCGATCATTTTGATAAATGACTCAAACAAAACCTGTAATTCAGCGATCAAGCGACGCTGGGTTAAAGTAACCGCTGCCTGAGAGGCTAAAGATTCGGCTAATTGCTGATCGATTGCGCTAAAGTTGATCACTTCTCCAGACTCAGGATCCTGAGCATTTATCAACTGCAAGACGCCAATCGTTTCTTTTTCGTGATCTCTCAATGGAAAGGTCAGTATCGATCGGGTTCTGTACCCCGTGAGAGTGTCAAAATCGCGAGTGCCGGTAAAATCGAATCCATCTTCACAGTAGGCATCGTCAATATTGATCGTTTTTCCCGTTAAAACGCAATGGGAGACAACGTTAGCATGATTGTCTTTTCCATCTAAGGATAACGATATAGAGGGAAAGGTAATTTCGTTGCCTGAAGTTCCTCCCATCTGTATATTCAGGGAATCATTCGAAATTATTTCAAAACTTAGCTGACCCTGCTTGAGGAAATAGAGCGACCCTCCATCCGCATGCGTTAAGGATTTGGCTCCCATCATGATCAATTCCAACAATCTTCCCGTATTGCGTTCGGCCGAGAGCGCAATCCCTATTTCGTTAAGACGCTCTATTCTCGCGAGTAATTCAGACATACGTCAATTTTTTAACCTGGACAAGTTTAGAAACCTTATATACTTCGAATTAATGGTATTCTAATGTTTTACAGATTGTAGTTTCAACTAGCAACTATTTTCTCTCGAACACTGGTAAAACAGGGCCTACAACTTTATAGTTCAATCTCGCTGTAAACAGGATGACTGATTGGTTATAGTTCAGACAATTTTACATCCGATTCGACTAATAATTACGCGCATAATGAAAATAAAAAACTGGGGATTCGATAATCTTGCTTCGATCTAGAAAACCGATAGTAGTCCGGGACTATAATCGACGATCGATTGATTCGAGTCATCTGCTCGTATATCTTTACCATTGATAAATGCCGATGAAAACATGAAAAAAAGTTTTTGGAGTAGTGATTGGCTTGCTGGTCTGACTATTACCATTGCTGTCGTCATTTTATCTGGAACTGCCAATTTTCAGGGCATCGAACGCGCCGCTTATGATTGGGGTGTGAGAGCAACCGACAGATCGGCGTCAGACAAGATTGCGATTATCGCAATCGACGATCAAAGCATTGCCAATATTGGAAGATGGCCCTGGCCCCGTGATTTGCATGCGGAAATGATCGGTAAACTCTCTCGGGGGGGTGCCAAAGTTGTCGGTCTGACGGTATTTTTTCTCGAACCTCAAATCGACTCTGGCGCTTTGTTTATCCGCGATCTAATCGAGTTTATTTCTAACGCCAGCTTTAACCAGGTACCCGCCGATGTCGATACATTAGCGAATATGCTGGAAAAAGAAGTGAGCAATGAAGCGGTCGAAAATATACTTGACTTTTATATACAATCGACCCTGCATACCCGTCTAAGCCAGGATATTGGAACCCTGAAATCTCGCCTGATGGATGCCAATCAATCGCTCAACACGGACGCCAAATTAGGAGAAAGCTTTGCCTCAGCTAAAAATGTTATCCTGGCAATGCCCTTTATCCTCGGAATACCCCGTGGAAATCCGGATCGGGAATTGCCCGATTATGTGCTCAAAAACTCGCTCAATCAGATTCGAGATCGCGTATTGGCTCAAAACCGGGGACTTTTACCGATTACCAGCGTGGACGCAATACCGCCGATACCTGAAGTTGGGCCATTTGCGTCGGCTATCGGCCATCTTAACGCAGTACTCGACATAGACGGTGGCATACGCTCGGAACCGCTGGTACTGCAGCATTATGATCGATTTTATCCCTCGATCTCTCTTCAAATAGCGGCGAAAAGCCTTAATTTGGACAGTAACGATATCGTCGTCAACCTGGCCGAAAGTATCGAACTCGGAAGTCTGGTAATAAAAACCGATACGCAATTGCAAATGAATACATTCTTTTACTCCGATAATGAGGGTTTACCCGCGTTTCAAATTGACTCGTTTTATGATGTTTTTAGCGGAAAAATACCGCTCGAAAAATACCGCGATAAAATCGTGCTGATTGGTGCAACCGCTACCGGAGTCGGCAACACTCAGGTCACTCCAATTG
>JADFMY010000070.1 GCA_022563685.1 Pseudomonadota bacterium
TTTTCTTCTGGGATCGTCAACTCTAAATTCATATTGTGCTTTTTTATATAGTTCTAACGCACGATCATAATTATTCTCAGCAAAATGATGCTTTGCAAGTGCAACTAATTCGTCCGCACTATATTTGGCTTTCGCTTCTATATTCGGTGAGGTTGACAAGGCAGTGGCAAAAAATAAGACGAAAAATATAAATACTGCGATGGTGGTTACGCCATACATTTCGCCGCGTTTATTAGGATCTTCGGTTTTAATAGCAATGTAAATAAAAGACAAAATTGCCGCAAATAGAACAACGAGCATGATTATTGCAATAATTTGAAGTAATCCATATTCCGTATCAATTGATATAGACATTGAATTGAGGGCACCTAAAAGTGTGCCCATAAATACTCCAACTGAGATGAAAAGTACTGCTTTCGTCTCTTCCCTATAATGAGGAAAGCTGTCACGTACTTGCAGTATGAAACTCAAGATTGCAACAATAGCACTTACATAAGTGATGTAGTTTTCGGCCATATTTCTTTCAATTACCTAACAGTTATATCTACAGACTCTTGGCTAATAGGATAGGCGGAGTATGTAAAGCCCTTAAACCCAGTGATTATACTACCAGTTTTCGTATGACTGCATTTGGCCGTTTCGAGACCTACGGGGGCAGTTAAATCAATGTCTGGTATCGCCGAAAAATTGAATGTCGATATCAAAATGTCGGTCAAATCAGGTTCGAATTAATTTCGGTAAATAGTATTATTCAGCATCCAAGATACATCTTTGCGAGCTTTTCGCCTTTGCGAGAGCCGTGTTATTCAATCCTTTCAAACCTAATAACCAAACTCTCCTTCCCACTGTCCATTCCTAAAATCGATTCCTACCCACGAGGGGATCATCTTAAGGGCGGCGGATGAGTCCAGCACCCGCCCGAGTGGATAGTTTCTGGCGAATTCTTCCGGGTCGCATTTAGCTGCTTCAATCGGTCGAAACGCGATTTGCAGATGATCTTTGACCACCTGGGTTTCAAACTCAGCCTGGTCATGGAAAAGAACCCGCTTTTTCACCAGGCAGGAAAAATAAAGCTGCATCTCAACAATAAGTGGCTCTGGTTTATTCGAGAGCGCCCGTTCGGCGCGTGCGCTCCATTTTAGCAACAGGTTTTTACCATTCAGTTGAACGCGGCATTGATGACGATAGGAGTTTACCCAACGGTCGAACAACCGTATTGGGTTCTCAATTGAAAAATAACTCCCCTGCAAAACTTGTTCTAATGGCATTTCAATGCATCCGACTTCAATACAATGGCGCCTACCACTCGCCGCTCACCTGCATCGACACCCAGGGCTCTGCCGGTGCTAGCGGTTGACCCTTTTGCAGCAATTCTATCGAAATGTTGTCGGGAGAGCGCAGGAACGCCATATGACCGTCTTTCGGCGGAACATTCAGAGTAATACCCTGATCCAGAATCTTTTGGCACAGCGCGTATATATCGTCCACCTTGTAGGCCAAGTGGCCAAAGTTACGGCCGCCCTGGTAGGCCTCGTCATCCCAGTTATAAGTCAGTTCCAGAAGCGGCGCCTTCTCTGCACTCACTTGTGCCAGATCTTCTGGCGCTGCCAGGTAAACCAGGGTAAATTCGTTGGCCTCATCCACGTATCGATCAGTTTCCACCAGCCCTAGCAGAGTGCAATAAAAAGACAGGGATTGCTCCAGGTTTTGTACCCTGACCATGGTGTGCAGGTATTTCATCCAGATGCTCCAATCAGCCGATGACGATGAAATATTATGGCATAACGCTGAATCAATATCATCGGCGGGTCTGGTCAGCGCCTTCAATATTCAATACCATCCGGGTTAATCACAGACGAGACCAACGATGAACTTTAACCCCAACGTACTTGATTGTGCTGCGGCGCCGATAGCCGAAGCCTGGTCCTGGGTCAAAAACCCGGGTTCCGACCGGTTGATCGATATGTGCCAGGCGGTACCCGCGCATTTGCCGCCGCAATCGTTGCGTGATTATCTCGGCGAGGCGATCAAAAATGGCGAGGGCGCAACCTATACCGATATACGCGGCATCCAGCCCCTGCGCGAGGCACTGGCGGCCAATATCAGTGCTCGGTACGAGACCGGGCTCGATGCCGACGACATCATGATCACCGCCGGATGCAACCAGGCATTTTGCTCGGTCATCGATGCGCTCTGCGATAAAGGCGACGAAGTCATCATCCCCCTGCCCTGTTATTTTAATCATAATATGTGGCTGTCTATCCGCGGTATTAGCCAGAAATACCTGTCGTTCGACCCCCAGACAGCAGTGCCAGATCCAAATGAGGCAGCATCTTTGATGACTTCACGCACCAAAGCCATCGTATTGGTCACGCCTAACAACCCCACGGGCGCAACCTATAGTCCAGCCTGTATCGAGCAGTTTTACCAGCTCGCGCGTGAGCATGGCCTCGCACTCATCGTCGACGAAACCTACCGGGATTTTATCGACAGCGAGCGCGCTCCCCATGGATTATTCAAACACAAAGACTGGCGGGACCATTTCGTCCACCTATATAGTTTTTCCAAGGTGTTTAGTCTCACCGGGCATCGCACGGGTGCGGTGGTGGCTGGCCCTGCCCTGCTCGAATCATTGAAAAAAATACAGGACTGTACCGCGATTAGTGCGCCCCATGCCGGGCAGTTAGCCGCTTTGTATGGCCTTCAACACCTGCATGACTGGAAGCTGGAAAAAGCACAGGAATTGCAGGACAGAGCCAGCGCGATCAAGCAGGCTTTCGACCACCCGCAGCTTAAATACCGTCTGGTCTGTGCGGGCGCTTATTTTGCTTATATAGAACACCCATACGAGTCACCCTCGCGTGACGTGGTCAAGCGTCTGATACAGGAATTCGATCTGGTTTGCTTGCCAGGCAGTTATTTTGGCCAGGCGCAGGATAAATTCATACGCCTGGCTTTTGCCAACGTATACGAAAAGCATTTCGACGAAGTCATCCGCCGCCTGATCGCTAGCCAGGCTTAAATAAAGACGCTCTGCATAAGTCATCCATGACTGAGCAGAGCTCGATAAATAAGAAGATCTGATGCATCAAACCTTCCGGCAGTACACGGGCTAGAGAAATCTCAACAGGTGTCGCCAGGCCGCTAACTTCCGTTCATAGCTCCAGCTCGCGTTGGCGGGACTGGTCGAGGGCATAGTTATCAATTCGATACTTCGATTGTCCGGCATGCGCTTTATCACCAATTGCCTGAAATACCTTTCCGACGCGGCGCCATTAAAGACAATCGCGCTTATTTCGGTATAACGTTTGACCAGGCTGATAATGTCGTTCGCTTCGATCGTTCGCGTTTCGATATTCGAATCCAGGCTCCCCGAGCGATGGCAGGCCTTGAGCGTGTCCCACAGGATAAGCGGCAATTCAGCGACCTGCTGAACGCGCATGGGATAATCACATTCGATATCGATGCCAAACAGCTCGGCCATGATCGGCCAGAATGCATTGCGGGGATTGGCGTAATACTCTAGTGCCTCCAAAGACACGACACCCGGCATGCTGCCGAGAATAATAATACGGGGTTCACGCCCAATAATTGGTTCAAACGAATGAACCAGTGGCATCTCCTGACTACTTCTTCATCTGGTCAAAAAATTCCTGGTTGGTTTTGCAGGCTTGCATGCGTCCCAGCACGAATTCCATCGCTTCGATTTCATCCATTGAGTGCAGAAACTTGCGCAGAATCCAGATTCTTTGCAACTCTTCCGGATCCATCAACAACTCTTCGCGGCGTGTTCCGGAGCGATTGATATGGATCGCCGGAAATACCCGTTTCTCTGAAATGCGCCGGTCCAGGTGAAGCTCCATATTACCAGTACCCTTGAATTCCTCGTAGATGACTTCGTCCATTTTCGATCCGGTTTCTACCAGCGATGTAGCGAGGATCGTCAGGCTGCCGCCTTCCTCGATATTTCGTGCCGCGCCAAAAAAGCGCTTGGGCCTGTGCAGGGCGTGCGCATCGACACCACCGGTCAAAACCTTGCCGGAAGAAGGTACCGTAGTATTGTAGGCGCGCGCCAGGCGGGTGATCGAGTCTAGCAGAATAACCACATCACGTTTGTGCTCGACCAGACGCTTGGCTTTCTCGATGACCATTTCGGCGACCTGAACATGCCGACTCGCTGGCTCGTCGAAGGTGGAAGCGACGACTTCACCCTTGACCATGCGTTCCATTTCGGTCACTTCTTCGGGGCGCTCATCGATTAGCAGTACGATCAAATAGCATTCAGGATGATTGCTGGCAATACTCTGCGCAATATTCTGCAAGATCAGGGTTTTACCCGCTTTAGGCGGCGAAACCACCAGGCCACGCTGCCCTTTACCGATCGGCGATACCAGATCGATGATACGCGCGGTTATATCTTCTGTACTGCCATTACCAATTTCCAGCTTGAGCCGGCTCTCGGCATGCAAGGGAGTCAGATTTTCAAACAGTACCTTGTGTTTGACACTTTCGGGCGCATCGAAATTGATCTCGTCGACCTTAAGCAATGCAAAATAGCGTTCGCTATCCTTGGGTGGCCGGATCTTTCCACTGATGGTATCGCCGGTTCGCAGGTTAAAACGTCTGATTTGGCTCGGTGACACATAAATGTCGTCGGGACCTGCAAGGTAGGAGCTATCGGCTGAACGCAGAAATCCGAATCCATCCTGTAGTATTTCCAGTACCCCTTCACTGAAAATGTCTTCACCTTTCTTTGCCTGTGCTTTCAGTATGCTGAAAACGATATCCTGTCGGCGCATTCGGGAGGAGTGGTCACCGCCCATGGACTTGAGCATGTCTATTAGTTCGGGAACGTTTTGTTGCTTTAGGTCGCTGAGATTCATGTTATTGGGCACAGGGGAAGATTTACAGAAAATAATCGCACGAATGGTGAACTTCAAAAAGTTAAGGGAATTGGAATCGTTTTTAGAGCTTTTTGGAAGCTGCGAACCCGGAACGGTGCGGCAGCTATTGAGATAAGACTAGCACAGTAAATAGAGACCGTCCACCATTATGAACGACCTCTATTTCTTATGGAAGGTCTGATTTATTCAGACCTTCCGGCAGTACATGGAGGTACTGCCAAAATCAGTGCCGCTAAGGCAATTGATTTTGTGAGACAAACGAAAATCACACTTTTCGTTTGTCGTCCTCTGAGAATTCATGGATGAATTATTCAGAGGTTCCTTTATATATTACTGTCGATAAAGGCGGTTAACTGCGATTTGGACAAAGCGCCAACTTTGGTTGCTTCGACTGCGCCACCCTTGAATAGCATCAGCGTCGGGATACCGCGGATCCCATATTTAGGAGGCGTACCGGCATTCTCGTCGATATTCAACTTCGCGACAGTGATTCGACCTTCGTATTCGTCGGCTATCTCTTCAAGAATGGGGGCTATCATCTTGCAGGGACCGCACCACTCAGCCCAATAGTCAACCAGTACAGGGCCATCGGCCTGCAACACTTCTGATTCAAAACTATCGTCTGAAAGGAAAACTATTTTATCACTCACGCGTTTCTCCGGCCCTCGGGCTTATTAATTAGACCGACAATTTAATATTATCAGTTTTAACTGTCAACATGATCTGCAAACCGATTCGCGGCTCACGATGCGACGGGGTGACAGGCACCTGATGAGTATATAGGGATAAAGAGTCGAATTTTCAAATGGCCGGGCAGGAATTTTTACAATTTGCTACCATAGACGTTCTATAGCCAATAATTTAGCCTGCCAGTGCAATGAGCGAACAACATTTAACCGATACTGAACTTCGTTCACTGCCACTGGACAAACGTCTGCTAAGAGCGCTAGACCGGCTGGAATTCAAATATTGCACCCCGATACAGGCTGAGGCCTTGCCATTATTACTGGCCAAAAAAGATGTATCCGGGCAGGCGCATACTGGCACCGGTAAAACGCTGGCGTTTTTGCTCGCCTGTGCGCAACAGTTACTTACCTCAGAGCAGGCACAAACCGCCCCTGGCAAGCCCAGGGTATTGATACTGGCCCCGACTCGCGAGCTGGCTTTGCAAATTTTCAAGGATGCACACGAGTTGCTCGTAGATTTACCCCTAAAGCTAGCGATTTGCTATGGCGGAAAAGCCTACGAACAACAAAAAAAACAGTTTAACGAGCCGGTCGACTTTCTGATCGGCACACCCGGACGATTGATCGACTTCTTCAAGCAAAAACTCTATAACCTGAAAGCCATCGAAGCGATGGTACTGGATGAAGCCGACCGGATGTTCGACATGGGCTTTATCCAGGATGTACGCTTCCTGCTGCGGCGTTTGCCCGATCCAGAGAAAAGACTCAATATGCTTTTTTCGGCAACCATGGCGCACAAGGTACTGGAACTGGCCTACGAGCATATGAACCAGGCACAGCTGGTAAAGATTCAATCCGATACGCCAGCGGTGGAGCGCATTCAGCAAACTGTCTACCACCCCGCAAACCATGAAAAAATCCCTTTACTGCTAGGCTTGATGCGGGAATTAAAACCCGAGCGAAGTATCATTTTCACCAATACCAAGCATATGGCTATACGCATCTGGGAGTATCTACAGGGCAACGGATTGCAGGCTGCGATATTATCCGGTGACATTCACCAGAATAAACGCGAACAATTGCTGAAAAAATTTCACCAGGGAGAGTTTTCGATCCTGGTAGCCACCGATGTTGCATCCAGGGGTCTACATATTCCAGATGTGACCCATATTTTTAATTTTGACTTACCTGAATTAGGTGAAGACTATGTACATCGTATCGGCCGCACGGCAAGAGCAGGTAATTCAGGGCATGCTATCAGCTTCGCCTGTGAAGACTACGCGGTGAACCTGGTGGACATAGAAACCTTCACCCGGCGATCGATTCCAACCAGGGCGATTAGCAATGAGTTGCTGGCGGAACCCTTACCGCCGGTGAGGATGAAGAAGTCAAACCCTGTGCGACATTCGGGCAATAAGACAAGGAAGGGCAATGCTCGCCCGCGTAATAGCAAATCAGGTCATGCGCGACCGCGACGTCAACAGGTCTCTAAAAACAGGGCGCCGCAACAAACCGGTTAAGATAGAAACTCATGAAACACAACAACATCCTTCTCCTTGGTGGAAGTGGCTTTATCGGCAAACAACTGGCTTTTGCCCTGGCCAATCGAGGTTGCTCGGTCACGATTCCCTGTCGCCGCCCACATCGAAACAAGGCTCTTCTGGTGCACCCCAATATTCGTATCATTGAATCCAGTGTACTCGAACCTGATAACCTCGAATCCCTGGTCCAGGGACAGGACGCGGTTATTAATCTTATCGGCATATTGCATCAGCGAAAGGCCGACGATTTCAGGCAGGTACACATCAATTTTATTAAAACTCTGGTCACTGCCTGCACTAACAATCGGATTAAGCGATTATTACATCTGAGTGCGCTGGGCGCAGATCAGGCAACCGGAACCAGCGTTTACCTGCGCAGCAAAGGAGAAGGTGAAAACCAGCTTCATACCTTCGGACAAAAAGATATACATGTCACGAGCTTTCAGCCTTCGGTGGTTTTTGGCAAAAATGACCAGTTTATTAATCGATTCGCGGCTATTTTGAAACTGTGTATCGGTTTTTTCCCACTCGCCTGCCCGCACAGCAAACTGGCCCCGGTATATGTAGGAGACCTGGTCGAGCGTATTGTCAATGCGGTAGACGATAGCGAAACCTACTCGAAACGCTATACGGTGTGCGGCCCCGAGGTTTTTACCCTGCAACAAATCCTGGAACTGATCGCCGACGCTATCGGTGCCTCCTGTCGTATCGTCCCACTCGGTAACGGCCTGTCGAAATTACAGGCATTCATACTGCAAAATCTTCCGGGCAAGCTCTTCACCATGGATAATTACCGTTCGCTGCAAACCCCGAATATTTGTGAAGGCGGCGAACTTTGCAGCACCAGCCTGCGTCACTATATTCAGGATATTGGCGTACTGTTCAGTAACAAGAAACATTATGACCGCTTTAGAAAGCAACTACCGCGATGATCTAACAGCAACCCCGGGATCTGGATCAAACCCGTGAAAACCTATCGCGTTGGGGGCTGCGTTCGAGATCGGTTACTGGAAATCCCGGTGAGCGATATCGACTGGGTAGTGACTGGGTCCACAGTGGACGAGATGAAAGCCGCTGGATTCAAGTCTATCGGCAAAGGCTTCCCGGTATTTCTACACCCTGAATCCAAACAGGAATATGCGCTCGCTCGCAGCGAACGCAAAACGGCCCCCGGTTACCATGGATTCGAATTCGTTACCGACTCGACGATTACCATCGAACAGGATCTGTCGCGACGCGACCTGACAATTAATGCGATGGCCGAAGACGAGGATGGTCACCTCATAGACCCTTATGGTGGGCAACGCGATCTTGAATCCAGAACCCTGCGGCACGTATCGCAGGCCTTCGTCGAAGACCCGGTACGGGTATTGCGTGTGGCGCGCTTTGCCGCTCGATACCATCATCTGGGGTTTAGTATCGCCCCGAAAACGATTGCATTAATGCGCGAAATGGGTAGATCCGGAGAACTCGACTCATTGGTGGCCGAAAGGGTCTGGAGCGAGATGTCGCGCGCGCTGAGTGAGCCTGATCCGGCTGTATTCTTTGAAAGTCTGCGTTTGTGCGATGTTCTAAGAATACTGTTTCCGGAAATTGATGCGCTCTATGGCGTACCGCAAACTGCCCAATATCATCCAGAGGTAGATACCGGCGTTCACGTGATGATGGCCTTGCAAAAAAGTGCTGAACTGGGTCTCGACAACGAGGCTCGTTTTGCCGTGTTGATGCACGACCTGGGAAAGGCCACTACCCCGGCCAATATCCTCCCCAGCCATCACGGCCATGAACGACGTGGTGTCAGCCTGGTAAAGGATTTTTGCGCGCGATGGCGAGTACCGAAATCCCATACTGAGCTGGCACTGATTGCCACCGAATACCATACCCATGTGCACCGGGCTTTAGAACTTAAACCGTCAACCCTGCTCAAGCTGTTCGCAAGCACCGACATGTTTCGAAAACCGGACCGGTTCAAGAAGATGATCCTCGCCTGCCTGGCAGACATACGCGGACGCACCAATTTTGAAAATGTCGATTACCCGCAGGCTGATTTCCTCAACCAGCTTAGTGACAAATTGCGCAATGCTGACCTGTCCGAAATAAAAAGCCGAGGTCTGCAGGGCAAGGCGCTTGGCGACGCCATACACGATTTTCGACTCGATCTTATCCGCCAGAGCAAGGCCGCACTAGAGCAGGTCGTGTAGGTACCGATCGACTTTCATCATCATTTCGCGCAGCGCAGAATAACGGCTGACAATACCGACCATCACGCCCAGACTGTTAGCCATCGCATCGTCGATATCCTGCATTCGATAACTGGTCAATCCCTGTAAATACTCCATCAACAAACCGAAGAAAATCAGGCCGACTAAAACCAGCCATAGCGACCTTGGGTATTTGACAATCAGACTAAACCAGCCGGATAACAACATATAAGTCAAAAAATGTAGCAGTTTATCGCTGTCCCCGACCTCAGGACCGGGGATTAACGACAGGACTGCCACCGCCACGAGTAATGCATAGCCGATACCTGTCCAAATTTTCCGCAAATGTAATTCGAATTCAGCTTGAGGTTTACCATCCATTATGATCGGAGACGAAGTGGCCCCTACTATACTAGTAGTACAATTAAAACCACGCCCAACAGCAATCGGTAGATCACAAACGGTAACATCCCGATGCTTTCGATCAGGCGCAGAAACAGGTGAATGCACAGTCCTGCACTCGCGGCCGAAAGTACCAGCGCCAGCAGTAATGCGAACCAGTCTACGCTCTGCGACGATTGCGAGAATTCCAGGGTTTGCAGCACCCCACTGGCCAGAATGATCGGTATCGACAATAGAAATGAAAATCGTGCCGCCGATTGACGACTCAAGCCAAGCAGCAGCGCCGCGGTCATGGTAATTCCCGAGCGTGAAGTTCCCGGGATCAGCGCGAGCGCCTGAAAACAGCCGATCAGTACCACATTTGCCAGGGTTAGCTGGTACTCGTTACGTGTTTTCGGCTTTTTACTGTCCGCAAACCATAGCAACAGGCCAAAACCAATCGTTGCGAGCGCAATCACCCAGGGAGAACGCAGATCGGTTTCGACCAGGTCCTTGAACAGGTAGCCAGTGATGACTGCAGGGATGGTCCCGACCAGGACCCACCAGGCGAGCCGGCTATTATCCGTTGACCTGCCTCCCGTGAGGCTCCTGGTCCAGTCGACTGTCATCGCCACCAGTTCGGTACGGAAATAAACCAGCACCGCCAACAGGGTTCCGAGATGCACGGCTATATCAAACGCCAGGCCCTGGTCGGGCCACTGCAATACCAGGGGCACCAGGATCAAATGTGCTGAGCTCGAAATCGGCAGGAATTCAGTGAGCCCCTGAACGATAGCCAGAATCACTATTTGAATGCTATCCATGCAGGCCTGCCGATGCTAGCGCCGGAAAATCCAGGCTCAGATTTTTTTGCAAACACAGGACCTTGAATTTCTCACCCATTTCAGTCGGTAAGGTGAGGGTCTTTACCTGTTGTGCTATATCGAGTTGCGCCAGGGTGTCGCCTTGCGGGTCAGTCTGTGCTGCCAGATCGAGCAATCCATTCGCGAGTAAAAAATGCCCCTGGGTCGAGAATCCACCTATCTTAAAACCGCTGTCGATGGCAGCCACGGAAAAGGCGTCAAAATCGACAAATGCGGTGATATCCTGCAACCCGGGATAAACCAGCGGGTCGGGGTGGGCGCGATGTCGATAATGACAAATCAGCGTTCCCTCGCGACGTTCAGGATGGTAGTACTGCGCCTGTTGGTAACCATAATCAATCATCATGATTACGACCTGTTGCGTACTGGCCTGTAAAGCCCTGAGCCAGGGTTTATAGTTTAAATTGACCTCGGTACAATAGCCCTCAGGCATTGGTTCCAGCTCGCTCTCTATTTTTTGAATCGTCGATACTGCATCGCTGCTATCGGCGTAATGGCGCCAGTGGAAACGCCTGCCATCGAAACCTACGCCGAGTTCCTGCCATTGCTGATGTTTTGATACGACGTGCACCGGCATCGCGTCGAGTACCTCGTTAGCGAGAACGATGCCATCGAAACCAAGGGGTAACTCGTCCAGCCAGGTGAGCTTGTCGTACCGTTCCTGTGGCAACTGTTGCTGCAAAAATTCCTCTTGGCGTTGGCGCAGATCGGCACTCAGTTCGATAATACAATAACTCTCGGTCTCGGGCAGACTGGATAATAGCTGCGCGCATAAGCGCCCACTGCCGGCGCCGAATTCCAATATATTGGGTGCACAACCCTGCTGAAAAAATGACTCGCACTGTTTAGCCAGGGTCTGCCCAAACAGATCTGAAATCTCTGGTGCGGTAATGAAATCTCCGGCACCGCCAAATTTAGTCTTCCCGGCACTGTAGTAACCCAGCCCCGGCCGGTACAGTACCTGATCCATATATTCCCTGAACGAAATCACGCCCGCCTGTTGCTCGATCTCGGCAACCAGGCAATCGATCAGCCGATTACTATGCTCGATTTCCATTGCACCTGGCACTGGTAATTGCGCTAGCGTATGCTCCTGAGGATGATATGATGACACTCTTTTTTTAACCGCTCACGTTACATGTTGCTTGCTGGAAAATCCGCGCTGGTAACCGGCGCCGCGAATCGAATAGGTGCGCAAATCGCTCGCACTCTACATCAAAATGGTGCAAATCTCATCATCCATTACCGCAATTCCCGCACCGGCGCACAGGCGCTCGAACAGGAATTGAATGCCGAGCGCCCAGGCTCGGCGGTCTGCTACCAGGGCGATTTGTCCGATATCGAGGCCATAGAATCACTCGCCCAAAAAGCTGCCCAGGCTTTCGACCGCCTCGATATCCTCGTCAATAATGCCTCGAGTTTTTACCCCACTCGCCTGGGCGAAATCAGCGAACGTGACTGGCAGGACCTGATCGGCAGCAATTTTAAAACGCCGTTATTCCTGTCACAGGCCTGTTACCCGAGTTTGCGGGAAACCGACGGTGCAATCGTCAATATGCTCGATATTTATGCCTCATCGCCGTTAAAAAATCACAGTCTGTACTGTTGTGCCAAGGCCGCCAACCAGATGCTGGTCAAATCGCTGGCGCTGGAGATGGCGCCGCAGGTGCGCGTCAACGGCATCGCACCAGGCGCGATACTCTGGCCCGAGAGCAGCGATGCCAGTGATCCTGAAAAACAGCAGGAACTGTTGCGCAAAATTCCATTACAACGTACCGGTAGTCCGGATGCGATCGCGCAGACGGTTCTGTTCCTGCTCGGCCACGACTATATTACCGGCGAAGTCATCCGTGTCGATGGCGGGCGCCTGCTCAGTTCGATATGAAATTGGTACTCCTTCAATGAGCCAATTCTGGTCCGACATCGTGCATCAGCTTGATCCCTACGTTCCGGGCGAGCAGCCGGAGGATCATCAGTACGTCAAGCTGAATACCAACGAAAACCCTTACCCACCCTCACCCGCAGTGGTGGAAGCAATTCAAAGTTACCCGATCGAGTCTCTACGACGCTACCCAGACCCCGAATCGAGCGAACTGCGACAGGCGCTGGCGGGTTATTTCGACCTTGAACCAGACCAGGTATTTATTGGCAACGGTTCTGACGAAGTCCTGGCGCATAGTTTCCAGACATTTTTTCAGGGTCGCGATCCAATCCTGTTTCCCGATATCAGCTACAGTTTTTACCCGGTGTATTGCTCGCTCTACCAGATCGACTACCAGCTCATTGCACTCGATGCAGGGCTTCGCATCGACCTGGCCGACTACCAACGAGCGAACGGCGGCGTTATCTTTCCCAATCCTAATGCCCCTACCGGGATAGCCCTCAGCCTCGATGCGATCAGGGGGTTACTGGAAAATACTGCCTCGGTGGTAATGGTCGATGAAGCTTACGTCGACTTCGGTGCAGCGTCGGCGATCAGCCTGATAGCCGATTATCCAAACTTACTGGTGATCCAGACCTTTTCCAAATCACGAAGTCTGGCGGGTTTGCGTCTGGGGTATGCGCTCGGCCAGACCGCATTGATCGAGGGACTCAACCGAGTCAAGAATTCCTTTAACTCTTATCCGGTCGACCGCCTGGCAAGCGCCGTAGGCATTGCATGCCTCAAAGACGAAGCCTGGTTTCAACGGTGCCGAGAACGAATCATGTCGACCCGTGACTGGCTGGAAACCGCGTTAACCGAGCTGGCATTTAAAGTCTACCCCTCCAGCAGCAATTTCTTGTTTGTACAGCATGCATCCAGTTCGGCATCGGCGCTTTATGCAGAATTAAAGCAGGCAGGAATTCTGGTGCGCTATTTTAAATCGCCCCGCATCGATAATTGCCTGAGAATTTCGATTGGTAGCGATGAGGAATGCCATCAGCTGGTCGATTCCCTGAAGCTGATTCTAAATACCGCTTGAATGCCCCCGGATCTCTTGAATTGAGTAATGCCTGTAGGGTTACTGGTCGAGCACCAAATCGTAAATATCAAGTCGCGGCGCCTCGGGCGCCATCGCAAGCCAAAGCGTCTGATAGTCCTTTATTACCGTTGGATGCAGGGTATCGGGCGCAATATCGTACAGGGGTTTGAGCACGAATGCATTTTGCAGAATCTCCTGGCGGGGAATCTGTATCCCCTGCTCATCCATTACCAGATCATCGTAGGTCAGAATATCCAGATCTATCGGTCTGGGCGAAAATCGCGGCTGGGTACGATCCCGCCCGAGGCGATCCTCGATAGCTCGTAGTTTCTGCACCACTTCATGCACATCATTTTCAGTTTCGAATCCGGCAACCAGATTTAAAAAATCACTACCGTCGAAACCGACCGATGCCGACTCGTAAACAGGCGATAGCCTGAGGTCACCGAATGCCGATCGCATCTCTTTTATCGCCAGGAGAATATTCCTGTCGCGCCCGACGTTGCTACCCAGGCTAACGTAAACCGTTGTGCTCATGCGGGCTTTTCGCCCCGTTCGATGATCACCCCAACAGACTTCGACCCCCTGACTGCGCCGGGTTTACTCAAGCTTAGCCGTACCCAGGGGACAGCAAATTCTTCGCGGATGATGGCGCATATTTTCTCCGCCAGCGCCTCAACCAGCTCAAACTCACTTTCTTCAACAAAGGTTATCAGCCGTTTGGCGACGGATTTATAACTCAGGGTATCGTCGATGTTATCGCTGCTGGCGGCTTTTTTGATATCGGCCGCCATGTCGATATCCAGACTGATTACCTGCCTGATTTTGCGCTCCCAATCGTAAATCCCGATAACGGTTTCTATCTGTAAGTCGCGAATAAAAACGATGTCCATCGATGCCCCGCCCGCTACAAGATAATAATCACCATCTTAGCCGAATAAAGGTGACAGTTAACTTAAATTAAGGAAGGTCTGATAAATCAGACCTTCCGGCAGCACATGGACGTGCTGCCAAAATCAGTACCGCTAAGGTATTGATTTTGTGAGACAAACGAAAATGACACTTTTCGTTTGTCGTCATCTGAGAATTCACGGATGAATTA
>JADFMY010000170.1 GCA_022563685.1 Pseudomonadota bacterium
GAGGCGATCTTTGCGCCTGATAGTCACCCTGGACGACAACCCGCAGTTTTTGCCTTGTGCGCTTGCCGATTTTCAGTCCAGGTTGTCATGGGGTCTGCTGTTGCAATTACCTGCCACCGAGGATTCCGCTATCGAGCGAATCGTCAGGCAACGCGCCAATATGCTCGGATTCGATTTATCTAACGAAGTAATGGCCTACCTGTTGACACGTTATTCAAGGCGCCTGTCGGTTCAGATCGACATTTTACGCCTGCTCGATGCTGCTTCCCTCTCCGCGCAAAAAAAAATAACCGTACCCTTGATAAAACAAACCCTGGGAGCCTCTGATTTATTCTGGACGAAGTAGATTGTGATTTAAAATGTTCAGATTCAAGGCGCGAATCGCACGTAATAGCTGGCTATTGCGAAGATTTGCAACGCAGAAGCTGGATATTTTAGACACAAGATACGAGTTCATGAATAAATCAGAGGTTCCCTTGATCGATCCTGCTTTTTCTCAGGAATTGAACCGCAGGTAGCGCGAGTAATAAATGCTGCAAACGAATAATACTATGCTGAAAATCGTGGTTAAATAGGCATAAATTTTTAATTCAGGATTGGAAACCAGCTCGCTGATTCCGACGCTAAAATAAAACAGGCACAGGAACCCGATCCACTTATAGGTATATAACCGGTCGCTGATCAAGCCTTTATATGGCAGTAGCAGCGGCAAGGTTAGCAGGATGATCCAGTAGGGATCGAGCGGGTTTACGGGGATCAGAAACAGGCTGAGTTGACAAAAAACTAATCCGCTGAGAGCGACCAGGCAACTCGATTTGAGGGGGTGCGGCATGCGATCAACCCGCATATTGCAGTTGGGTTGCGAGCCAGGCGACTCGTTTTCCCAGCGCCAGGCAGGCGTCTATTTCATCCTGACTCAGGGGCTTGCCCTGTTGGCCGGCAACATGACTGGCACCATAGGGTGTACCACCGGTGCTGGTTTGATTAAGTGCTTTTTCCGAGTAGGGTATCCCGCTGATTAGCATGCCGTGATGCAGCAGGGGTTGCATCATGCTGAGCAGTACGCTTTCCTGTCCACCGTGTTGGCTCGAGGTCGAGGTAAAAACGGCGGCGGGTTTGTCGATCAATGCGCCAGATAGCCATAGCTGGGTGGTTTGATCGAGAAAATACTTTAATGGAGCCGCCATGTTGCCAAAGTACCCGGGGCTTCCGAGAATCAGTCCATCGCAATCTTCCAGATCGACAATATCTGCGTAAAGAACGCCTGAATCGGGTATTGCAGCGGCGGTTTGTTCGGTGCTCGCTGACACTTCCGGTAAACAACGAACGACCGATTCGCAGGTGGGATTCGAGTCTACGCCCAGGCTGATCTGTTCAGCCATCTGCGCCGTACTTCCGTGCCGACTATAATAAATAATCAAAATTTTATGCAACTGAATTTCCACACAGTAATGAGGTAATGCCTGTTCATGTCAGGGCCGAGAAGGCCATGATGGCAGGTCTACCGCCAGTTTTACAATATTGTCTGCGCGTTATCAATAGTGCGCGCCTCGCAAACCGGTTGCCGGTCAAAAACTTGACAGCGCATTATTATGGCGCTAGTTTGCACTTCAACAGGCACTGGATAAGAAATATAACCGATTTGCCTGGAACACCGGCGAAATTGAGCATTAATTTGCATATTTAGACTTGCTCTGTAAGGTTGATCAAGGTAGTCTTCTGGGCAAAGTGGGCACACACTAAAACTTACATATTCTAAAACACATCCAAATCGATTAGTTCTCTGGAGATAAGAACATATGAAAGCTAAAGAACTCTTAAAAATCGCTGCGATCGCGGCTATCACGACCGGATTTGTAGCTGGTTGCGCGACCGACAGCACCGAACCCACCACAACGGCAGTTACCGAAGAAGAATGTATAGGAGCTACGGCTGAGGTGAGAAATGCGATCTATGCAGCCAAGCTGAAAAATGCACGTATCAGAAATTTGGGTCTCGAATGGCGAGAAACTGCCAAGCTAATCCAGGCTGCTGAAAAAGCGGCGGAAGATTGTAAAAACGACCGCGCATTGATTCTGGCCAATAAGGCCGAAGACGAAGCGGCAGATGCGATTGCAGCATTCCATGCCGCACAGGTAGAAGAGGCACCGGCACCTGCCGTCGATACTGGGGATGCGGATATGGGTAACTATCTCGTAGTTGCAGGCGATAATTTGTGGAATATCGCCACTAAAGATTCAATTTACGGCAATCCTTACCAGTGGCCTTTAATCTACAAGGCAAACTCAGGCCAGATCAGGGATGCTGATTTGATTTATGCTGGACAGTTCTTCAGTATACCGAAGGCGTCTATGGCCGAAGCTGATGCAGCAATCCAGCACGCGAAGACTCGCGGAGCCTGGACACTAGGTGAAACCGAAGCCTCGGACCTGGATTACCTGGCTCAGTAAGCAGTAATATTAGAAAAAAAAAGCCCGCCCTGGAGCGGGCTTTTTTATTTCTGCTAATATGCGGGTGCGTATCCAAATAGAATATTAACATCTCCCGTGGTGATAGTTGCGTATACAGCGAGACGAGAATTGGCTAAATGGCGAACCTGACTGTATGTGATCTGGAAGGCATCCTGGAGATGCTGGTAACACAGGGTGTAGTGGAACAGGATAAGGCGAGCATGGTGTCGTCGCTGGTATCGGCCAAAGATCGTGAAAACCTGCATCCGCTGGAATTGATTGCCAGTCGTCAATGGACCGATGATTCCAAACCTGAACAGGTGTTGACGCTGGATGTACTGACCGACTGGTTATCCCAGGAGTCAGGGGTGCCTCGTCATTACTTCGATCCCCTGAAAATGGATGTTACGGCCTGCACTTCCATCATGTCTTATGCCTACGCATCTCGATTCGGAATCCTGCCGGTTAAAGTAACCCCTGCAGAAGTCGTGATTGCCGTGACCGATCCTTTTAACACGGAATGGTCCGACGAATTAAATCGAATTGTTGCACGCCCGATCAGCACGGTGCTGGCCAATCCAAAGGAATTAAAATCTTACCTGCTTGAGTTCTATAGTATCAGCAAGGCGATGGATAGCGCCGGTGCAAATGCCGGGAAGATGCCGAGTAATTTGCAAAATCTCGAACAATTAATCGAGCTTGGAAAAATGGGCTCGGTCGACGCCGATGATCAGCATATAGTCAGTATTGTCGACTGGCTGATGCAATACGCATTCAACCAGCGTGCCAGCGATATCCATATCGAACCGAGGCGAGAGAAGGGAAATGTACGTTTCAGGATCGACGGTGTGATGCACCAGGTGTATGAAATTCCAGCCAATATTACCGCTGCGGTGATCAGCCGCATTAAAATCATGGGCAGGCTTGACGTGGCCGAGAAGCGTAAACCACAGGATGGTCGTATTAAAACCCGGTCTCCGGACGGCGCTGAAATCGAAATGCGGTTGTCGAGTATGCCGACTGCGTTCGGGGAAAAGCTGGTATTGCGAATATTTGATCCTGAGGTGCTGGTGAAAAACTTTTCAGCGCTAGGATTCGAGAAGAAAGATGCCGATTCCTGGAATCAGATGATCAAGCATCCGCATGGAATTATTCTGGTGACCGGGCCGACGGGCTCGGGTA
>JADFMY010000071.1 GCA_022563685.1 Pseudomonadota bacterium
TATCACGACTCGCTCGACATTACCACCCCAGAACATCGCGAGTTGTCCGCGCATCGTCTGCTCGCGAAAATGCCTACTATTGCCGCTTTAAGCGACCGTCATGCGAATGGGTATCCACCAATCTATCCCCGCAGTGATTTGGGATACATCGAGAATTTCCTGAATATGATGTTCAGTTACCCGACCGAGGATTATCAGGTCAGCCGGGTAGCGGCACATGCGATGGAGCTGATTTTTATATTGCATGCCGATCATGAACAAAACGCGAGCACTTCCACGGTCAGGCTTGCGAGCAGTTCTGGGGCCAATCCATTTGCCTGTATCGCCGCAGGCATTGCATCTTTGTGGGGACCTGCCCATGGTGGCGCCACCGAAGCTGTGATCAGAATGCTGGAAGAGATCAAAGACCCATCGGAAATCCCCAAATTCATCGATCGAGCTAAAGATAAAAACGATAGTTTTCGGTTGATGGGGTTCGGACATCGCATTTACAAAAATCACGATCCCAGGGCGACAATCATCCGCAAGGTCTGTAACAACTTATTGCAGCAACTGGATACGATCAACCAGCCCATGTTCGAGATCGCGAAGGAACTGGAACGTATCGCGCTGGAAGATGAATATTTCATCGAACGAAACCTGTACCCGAATGTCGATTTTTACTCGGGTATCATTCTCAAGGCATTGGACATGCCGCTCAATATGTTTACCGTGGTATTTACCATGGCGCGTACCGCAGGATGGATTTCGCAATGGGCTGAAATGATGACCGACCAGGAGCAACGCATCGGTCGACCACGACAGCTTTATATGGGTGTCGAGCACCGCGACTATGTCGAGATGAGTAAGCGCGGTTAAGCAATCTCGACTACACTTAGTCGATACCTTGGAACTTTGAAACGTCGATTTATGCTAGATAATACGGACAGCCCGTTCGCTCAATTTCAGATTGATATCGATCGGGCCATATCTGCAATCGAGGATATCATTCTCGGCAAGCCCCGGCAGGTGCGCCTGGCAATCTGTTGTTTACTCGCTCGCGGCCACTGTTTGATAGAGGATTTGCCCGGGGTTGGCAAGACCACCCTGTCGCAAACCATTGCCCGTGTTTTCGGCCTGGATTTCAGCCGCATTCAGTTTACCAGCGATCTGTTACCCGCCGATATTCTTGGCGTTTCCATATTCGATCCAAAGCGACAGACTTTCGATTTTCATCCGGGTCCGATTTTCTCCCATTTCGTGCTCGCCGACGAAATCAACCGGGCAACGCCGAAAACCCAGAGTGCCTTGCTCGAAGCGATGGAAGAAAGGCAAATCACCGTAGAAGGCAAGACGCGCCCCCTGGAAGAACCATTTTTTGTGATCGGTACGCAAAATCCTCTCGATCAATCCGGCACCTTCCCATTACCGGAATCGCAGCTAGATAGATTTATGATGAAGATACAACTCGGTTATCCAGATGCCGAGGCCGAGTTGGCATTACTATCAGCAGGCAATCCGCGTGACAGATTGCCCCGCATACGTGCATCATTCAGCATTGAGCGCTTCATCGAAATTCAGCAGGCGGCGGCAAATATTCATTGTTCCGAGCCATTATTACAGTATGTGCTCAACCTGATTCAGGCGACACGCAATCCCGCGCTCTTTGTTTATGGTATTTCACCTCGCGCCGGTCTGGCGATTATCCGTGCGAGCAAAGCCTGGGCGTTGATGAGCGGTCGAGACTATATCGAACCGGGCGATGTGAAGGCCATTTTTGCAGTGGTTACCGGGCACCGACTCACACCAACCGATCAACACAGCAAGTCCACCGAAGCATTGGTGGAAAACCTGCTGGAAGTCGTACCGATCCCCTGATCTGGTAGCCAGCCAATGGCTCTATTCTCTCTGGCAATGCCGAAAACCATGCGTGAGCGAATCGATGCGTGGATCGCCAGCCGGAATCCACCGAGCCGGGAGCGGATACTGCTGCACCATCGCCGTCTGTATATCCTGCCGACACGCTTCGGCTATCTATTTGGCATCATGTTAGTGCTCCTGTTTCTGGCCGCGATCAACTATCAAAACAGCATGGCATTTGTACTCACCTTTATGCTAACCGCGCTGGGGATTATCAGCCTGTGGCAAACCCACAAGAATCTACTCGATCTTGAAGTCGAGCTGCAATCGCCGCGACCGGTATTCAACGGTGAAGCCTGCGAGTTACTGCTAAGATTTAAACATCGCAACAAGAGCTTTCGATATGCCGTTGGGGTGCAATACGCCGGTCAACCTCCAGCCTACATCGGCATCGAGCCACGGGGCAAAGCCCAGGCACTGTTGAAGATTCCGACGCGCAAGCGAGGTCAGTTCAAGCCGAAAGGTTTAACCGTTTTTACCCGCTATCCCACCGGGTTGTTCCACGCCTGGGGCTGGCTAAAATTCGATACGCCAATACTCATCTACCCAAAACCGCTTTCGGGAGTGTCTCTACAGGAAACCATGGTAGAACAACACGATGGTAAAACCACCACCAGCACTATCGAGGGTGATGATTTCGCTGGACTACGCGAGCATCGAAAGGGTGAATCACTACGCCACATATCCTGGAAAGCCTACGCGCAGGGCAAGGGTTTGTTGACCAAGACTTTCCAGGGTCACGCCCGCCCGTCGTTGTGGATCGACTGGTATCAGATCCAGGATGGGCCGCTTGAGTCAAAACTATCGCACATGACCGCGCTCGCTATCCTGGCTGAAAATGAAAATCAGGACTATGGCGTGAAGCTACCTGGATTAACCATCGAGCAAAATAGCGGTACCGCGCACAAAATCGCCTGTCTGTATGCGATCGCGACCTTTCGGCAAGCCGATTTCAATCAGGAATTTGACCCGGATGAATAGTCAGGCCAGCCAAAATTTACCGATCAGTGCGATTCCGCAGGAAATTACGAATCGCTCGAGTATCTTTGCGGTGTGCTTTTGTTTCCTGTTTTCGATTGCACCTCATTTTCGTAATCTACCGCTGTGGGTGAGTGGAATTGTCATAGGCGCGCTGGGCTGGCGCAGTCTGCAAAACCTTAATCGCGTCGGGACTCTACCAAAATGGCTGTTGATAGCGATGGTCCTGATCGGTGGTATTAGCGTATTTGCCGAATACTGGACGATTGTTGGACGCGATGCGGGACTCGCGCTATTGACCGTGATGACATCGTTAAAATTTCTTGAAAGTCGCAACCATCGTGACATGCTAATCCTGATTTTCCTGTGCTATTTCCTGATTGCGACCCATTTTCTGTTTTCACAAAGCATTTTGACCGCGATCCTGATGCTGGTAACCCTGGTGGTGATTACGGCTACGCTGATCACGCTCAACCAACGTGACGACAGCGTATCCATCGGCTCTCGCCTGAAAATCAGCGCTCGCCTGGTAGCGATGTCGATACCGCTCATGTTAATTCTGTTTATCCTGGTACCGCGCGTACCCGGTCCGCTGTGGGGTTTAACCAACGAGCAACGCGGGGGTATTACCGGCCTGAGCGATACCCTGTCGCCGGGAAAAATCAGCAATTTGATCCGCAGCAACGAAGTTGCCTTTCGCGTCGATTTCAGGGGAGAGATACCGTCTCAAGAAAAACTTTACTGGCGTGGACCGGTAATGGCTCTGTTTAACGGGGATCGATGGTATCAGTCCCGGCGCCCTAAGATCGAACGCTTCCTGATGAAATCCTTCGATGACCTGACCGAATATACGGTCACCCTGGAACCCAATGGTGAGCACTGGTTGCTGGCGCTCGATATACCGACCCAGTTAGTCGAGGGCAGCATTATGACCGCTGATTTTCAGCTCACCAGCAAGAAGGAAATCAACGATCTACGCCGCTACACGATGAAATCCAGGTTGTCCTATCAGGTGGGTATGTCGGAATCGGCGGATTATCTTGAACAAACGATCGGTTTTCCGGAAGGCAGGAATCCCCGAACCATTGCCTTCGGACGGGAGCTGGGAAAGCTCTATGACAACCCGGAAGATATCGTGCGCCACGTATTGGAAATGTTTCGTGATCAGAACTATGTATATACCTTGAAACCACCCGTTTATCGTGACGATGTAATAGACAGGTTTCTATTCGACAGCAAACGCGGATTTTGCGAAATATATGCCGGCAGTTTCGCGCTGCTGATGCGTGCAGCGGGGATTCCTTCGCGCATCGTTGCGGGCTACCAGGGAGGCGAGTACAACAAGCTTGGCAATTACCTGATCGTACGCCAGTCCGATGCACACGCCTGGACCGAAGTCTGGATTGAACACAAGGGTTGGGTTCGTGTTGACCCCACGGCCGCGGTATCGCCGAGTCGCATCGAACAGGGTCTCGACGAGGCCCTGGCAGATGAAATATCGAACTTTCGAATCCAGAACAGGAACCCCTTGTTCGGAAACCTGTTGTATAGCTGGGACAACCTCCAGCATGGCTGGAATGACTGGGTATTGAATTACGATCAGCACAAGCAAAGGAATTTCTTAAATAATCTCGACATAGGTATAGAAGACTGGGGTGATATGGTATTTGCGTTGATAACGATGCTGCTGTCGGTGACCGGATTATACTGGCTGTTTAGCTGGTATCGGGAACGCCCGAGCAAACCCGAACCCTATGAAATCTATTTCAACCGGTTGTTAGGAAAATTGAAAAAATTGGGTCTGGATAAACAGCCGTCGGAGGATACACGGGCATTTCTACGACGCCTGGAATGGAGTGATTCGCAGCAAATAACCGACGTATCGAAGATAATTGATTTGTATAACCTGATTAAATATGGGCCAAATAATCCCGACGTACAGTCGTTGAGCAATCTTCGCTCATTGGTTAAATCGATCAGGATTCAGGCAAACTGACGCAAAGTATTGTCATTTCGGCCGAAGATCCGGAATCTATAACCCGTAGGTTGGGCTGAGCCTGAGAAGCCCAACATGACTAACGCAAGTCAATATGTTGGGGTTCGTCCCTCTCGGCAACTGCTCCTGCGTTGCTCTAATAAGTTACATCCATGTAACGAACCCCAACCTACTTGGACTACCCCACGACGATCAAATCCAGTGGCGACCGACTGAGCCTCTCACAGCCATCCTCGGTAACCCGCACCGTATGGCCCAGGGTTCAATGACGGGCTAAGCGATTGACGCCAGATAGACGATCAGAGTCTAAAACATGTGCTAGCCTCACAACAAGATCGTCATTCCCGCGCAGGCGGGAATCTTACGAGCCCAATATTCCCTTATTTATTGGGCACTGTGCTAGAGTAAACCGATGTTCGATTTACTCAACCAGGCTTGTGACGCCGCCAAAAAAGCAGGTTGCCAGTTTGCAGATGCACGTTATCTGGCCATTCGCAAGCAGCGGGTCCTGTCTCGCGATCTCGCTCTGGCGAACTGTAGCGAAAGCGACGACCGTGGTTTCGGGGTGCGGGTTCTCTATCGCGGTGCCTGGGGATTTGCCTCATCGCCGACCTATAACGCTGAAGAAGTAGCAAATGTAGTGGCCCTGGCCCTGCGCGAGGGTGGGGTGAAATGGGCTCCCGAAGAAGCGCTCAAACTTACTTTTAAATCAAAATGCGATCAGAACCCTTTTAATGTTTCATTGGAAGACAAAGCCGATCTTTTAATCGCTTCCAACGAAGTGATGCTTAAAAATAAATCGGTAAAACGCGCCCAGGGCTATCTTCTTTTCAAAAAGGTGCAGCGCTGGTATGTGAATACGGAAGGTTCCGAACTTCACAGCGATGTGACTTCTTCGGAATCGGTGATCTGGGCCATTGCCGTGGGCAAGGACGATTTCCAGGAGCGCAACTGGCAGGCTCCATCGAGCAACCAGGGTTTCGAGTCCTATAAAAAAGAAGAATTCCTCGTCCAGGCCGAGCGTGTGGGCGCCCAGGCTGAAGAGAAACTCTCAGCCAAACTATCACCCGAAGGTGAATTCGATATTGTTACCGATTCAGAAAATCTTTCACTCACCATTCATGAATCGGTGGGTCATGCCACCGAACTCGACCGGGTGATGGGCTATGAAGTGTCGATGGCGGGGTCGTCGTTTGTGACTCGCGATAAAAAGGGCCGGTTTCAATACGGCAGTGATAAAGTGACCTTGATGGCCGACAACACCCTGGAAAATGGACTCGCCACCCAGGGTTTTGACGATGACGGCGTGCCGGGTCAGCGCTGGGAAATTGTCAAAGATGGTGTTTTTCAATCCTATGGCACCGGCCGTGAATTCGCGCACTATATCGGTGAAGAACGTAGCCGCGGTTGTAGCCGTGCCGATCATTGGTCGAGCATTCCTATCGTGCGTATCCCCAACCTGTTTTTAATGCCGGGCAAAGAACCTTTGAGCCCTGATGAGTTGATCGACGATGTCAAATACGGGCTGTATTTTGAAGGCATGGACAGTTTTTCTATCGACCAACGCCGTCTTAATTTTCAATTTGGCGGTAACGCCGTTTGGGAAATCAAAAATGGTAAAAAAGCAGGCATGCTCAAGGCCGCGCTCTATCAGAGCTGCACCCCGACTTTCTGGAATGCCTGCGACGCCACCTGCGATGAAAATTACTGGCAGCCCCACGGTGTGATGCAATGCGGCAAGGGCGATCCCATGCAGATCGCGCAAATGACGCATGGTGCGGCGCCCACGCGTTTCAGAAAAATTAGAATTTGCCGGGGCCGTGAGTCATGAACCGCCAGCAAGCCCGGGATTTCATCGCCAGTATTTTAGAAATACCCCATGAAGGAGAACTCCAGGTTGCCATTGATGGTGTGCACCGTCTGGGCACGCGCTTCAACGATTGCGCGGTGTCGCAAAATGCGCTGAAGATACAGGCGACATTGACGCTGACCGCCCGGCTCGAGCAGAAAAAAGCATCGGTCACGATCAATACCCTCAACGATAAGGCAATGGTGAATTCTGCTATCAAACAGGTGTTTGCCATCTGTGCGCATATGCCCGATGACGAAGAAGTGATGCCGCCGATGGGCGAAGTGCTCGAAGCCAGAGAGTATGCCTTTAACGCTGAGTCAGAGGCGATGGAAATTGAAACCATCGGCGCATGGGCCGCTGCGGCCTGCAAAGAAGGGTCGGTCGCAGGTATCGATTTGGCGGGTCTGCTCTCGCTGGGCAAAATGTTTTGCGCCTACGGTGACAGTGCCGGGGGCTTTGCTTACGAGCGTTATCATCGTAGCGATTATCACGTCACCGCCACTGGCAACAACGGCAGTGGTTGGGCGGAAGACCAGGGTGTGACAATTCGGCAGGACGATGTGATGGCGGCCACCAAACGTGCTATCGACAAATGCGCGAAGGCCCAGAACCCAAAAGTATTTGAACCCAGACCCACCACGGTAATTTTAGAGCCGCAGGCCGTGGGTGATTTGATGGCCATGGCTTTCTGGCATGGTTTCGATCAACGCGCAAAAGATGAAGGTCGCTCGGCCCTTTCAGATTATAACAAGGCACTCGGCAAACTCTCGTTTTATTCAGATCCCGCTTGCGAGGTATTCCCAACCATTTCATTCTCAGCCGATGGTCAGGCTTTGGGCAAGACACTGTGGCTTGACGAAGGCAAGGTGCAGCAACTGTTAACCAATCGTTACTGGGCGAAAAAAAATAAACTCGAAGTGAGGCCCGCACCCAACAATATTATTCTGGCCGGGGAGGGTGCATCGCTGGATAAACTCATTCAAAGCACCGACGACGGTATATTGGTCACGCGTTTCTGGTATATTCGCTCCACCGATGCAAATACCCTCGGCTTCACCGGGATGACCCGCGATGGTACCTGGCGCATCGAAAATGGCGAGGTCACTCATCCAGTAGTTGAAATGCGTTGGAATGAATCGGTATTGCGAGTGCTTAATAATGTAGTCGCCAGCGGAAAGCCAGTGGCAACCGGCGAATTTATCTCAATGGCCATGCCGGCGCTTAAGGTTGATGAATTCCATTTTTCTTCATTATCAGCCTAGGCGTTTTTAGCCACCATATCAAGCACCCGCAGCTTGCGCACCCTCCGTGGATTATGGGGATTATGTGGACAGTATACTTATTAGCGGTTAGCAGATATTCTGACACTAAGCCAAAAGACCAGGTTGCAAACCAACTAATAGAGAATAGGTATACTGTCCCCAGAATTACCCTGACCTGACCAGTTAGAATTAACTTACAGCTAACCATGAGCGATACGCTACCCGAAATCCGAACATTTCTCGAACAAACAGGTTATCCGTTTGAAGTCTGGGACTGCGACCCGGACCTCGCCGATACTGCGCGTTATTGTGAGCACTATGGCGTGCCTCTAGAAAATTCGGCAAACGCCATATTGGTTCGGTCTAAAACCGGCGAGAGAAAGTATGCGCTTTGCGTATTGCGTGCCACCGATCGATTGAATGGCAATCATACGGTTCGTAAAAAACTGGGGGCGAGAAAAGTTTCTTTTGCCTCGGCCGAGGAAACACGCGAAATAACCGGCATGGAAATTGGTGGGGTGACCCCGCTGGTTTTACCCAAAGGCTTACCCATCTGGATTGATACGTTGGTGATGGATTGCGACTATGTGGTGCTAGGTGGCGGTAATCGGAGCTGCAAGATTAAGGTGAACCCGCAGGTACTGGTTTTGCAGGCTGGGGCGGAAGTTGTCAGTGATCTTGCTTTGCGTGTTTAGTATTAAAGGGGTTAACCGAACCCCGATTCTTTGCCGAGTATTCCTGGTGGTAAAATCAAATTTGAATTTATACGCCATTGGCGTATTATTATTTTTATGATCATTATAGAAACTTCGGTGTATTGCCGATCGATTCAAAATTGGTGAAATGAATAAATTATTGTTTGATGAGTTATTACAAAGTGTCAATGAAATGGATCAAATCGTTAAAGGGAAAAAACAGCCCACACGCCAATTTGAATTTCCCGACCCTGAAGTAAAATTAATCCGCGAAAATATTGGATTGTCACAGGCTAAATTTGCGATGTTAATAGGTGTTAGCAAACGTACACTGGAAAATTGGGAACAGGGAAGGCGCCAACCGACGGGCCCGGCAAAAGCACTGCTGAGGATACTCGATGTCGATCCTAAACATGCTGTAGAGGCCTTATATAATCGGTAAAGACCTGGCTTGGCCCTAAGCCTCTTTTACCCCTCGGCACGACCCGGGAAATAATCGGAGAGAAACCATGACTGCAGACGCTGACTGCCTCTTTTGCAAAATCATCGCAGGTGAAATTCCGTGCTTTAAACTGTTCGAAAACCACGAGACTCTCGCTTTCATGGATATCAATCCGGCCAACGAAGGGCATGCGCTGGTCATCCCGAAGGAACACGCCGCGGACGTTTACGCCGTTTCCGACGCGGCCATCGCCACTACCGTCAAGACCGCGAAAAAGATAGCCGCGGCGATCGATAAAACGCTAAATCCGGACGGCCTCAATCTGCTTCAATGCAACGGCCCCGCAGCCGCACAGTCGGTTCTCCACTTCCATATACACGTGTTGCCACGGCGAGAGGGTGACGAATTGAAACTCAACTGGGGCCTCAGGCCCGGCGACATGGACGCAATCGGCGCGCTGGCGGAGCGTATACGCGGGAATTTATAGGCAGGTATAGGCAGGCAAAGTCCAAACGACGAACAGAAGCAGCTATATCAACTGGCGCATGAACAGGTGCAACGTAATACTGAACTGTTCAAGGCGGGGAAAAGCTATCGTGATATCGGCACCGATGCCTGGCAGTTGCCGGAATCTTTTCAGCAAAATCAGCTACCCGGAATCAGCCATGGAATCGGCCTGTGCAATGAGTACCCGATAATCATGAACCCGCAATGGTTCGAACCCAGCGGACACGATGGCGAATGTCAGGCCGGCATGATCTTTTGCGTCGAAAGCTATGTGGGTTCTGCCGGAGACCGCGAGGGGGTTAAGCTCGAGCAACAGATTTTGGTAACTGATTCTGGGTATGTGTTGTTATCTGATATGGGTTTTGGTGATGAATTGGTTGGTTGAGAGGTACTGGCAAGTTAACTCAGTAGGATGTGAAGTTCTGGGACATGATACCAAACTCCCCAGAGGTATAGTAATAATTGAGTATTGTGTCCCCAGATCCCACGGCTCCCGTATTGGGGAGAGAGTATAAAGATTTCCTAATTAGAGAATAACTTGCTTGGTAATAGGTATGCAGCTCCCGTAATACCATTTTCGATAATTGATATGGCAGGGTAAATATGAGAACATAACGAGAACTGAGTACTTCATCTGATTGTTCTGTGAATTCCAGGGACAGTATAGAATGGCGCTAAGTTAAGGGGTTTTAGCATGGATTATCAATCACTTAGACCCACAGTTACAGTGGTTAGCAGGATATCTGCTTCATGGTGATCGTGCTTAACTTAGCGCCATTCGGGACAGTATACCTATTTACCGTTAATTGGTTTTCGGCCTGGCCTTTTAGGGGCGAGTTCTTCGCCTGTGAATACTTCAAGCTTGCGAATAAACTCAGTACTACCTGGTGGTCTTCCTGTTCGAGTATGCTGCTTGATCAGATCGGTATTGTTGCTGTTATCACTGCCAGAAAGATATTCCGTCCAGTTCCGGGGACACAATACGTAATTAGATTATTCGGGCTTGCATTCGGTATTGGGCAGGTCATTAGCGATGTTTTGTATGCCTGCGAGGCGCAGGGGTTTTAATGGCCGGGCGGGTGGTGGAGCGGTGAATATTTTCCAGGATTGAGGATTTAATATCCAGGACCATCGCCTCCGTGTAATCAACCAGGGCTTCAAGTCCATCTCTTATCTGGTCGGCCATTTCATCGACAATGTTTTCACATTTTTTTACACCGATGGATTTTCCAAAATCAATAATTGGTTTACGATCAGGGAAGCTTTTAGATTTTCCAAGGTTTAGCGCCAGGGTGTCCGCAGGATTATATATTTGTGTATTCACCACATCGTACAAAGGACTTAAGCGCATATCATCCGGGTCATCATATAACATGGCATAGTTCTTTAAATGCGCGTCCCCATTACCTACCATGCAACTATGTACCAGCATTTTAAATAAGGCTTTATTATCGGCTTTTATATTTGACGAATAAAAATTCAATACCTTACCAATTGACTTGTAGCTCGAACGGTACTTATCGTTAGTCGATTTACCCTGTAACACCGCCATATCTTCCATGGCCCTGCAGCTAGCGTCGTTGTTTAAGTCAAACCGGCGCATCACAAACAGTTGTTGATTGTCAGACAGCCAGAATTCGGGTGTCTCAATCTGACAGGCCTTTGCTAACTGCATGCAAATAAATTCATTAATGGCAAGCTGAGGAAACTCGTCACCGCCACTTTTTACAATTAACGAGGGTAGTATTAACGCACCGCTCTCTGCTGTTTCGATGGTCTCTGGCACCAAAATTTTCGGTTGCACTCCACTAATACTGGACTGCAACAGGTACTTATTAACGAGCTCTTCGAACAGTTCGTTACTACCCTTCCAGGCCAATATTTCAGCCAGGCTTTCAGCACTCACTGCTTCAGCTTCGACCCCCGGTGTCGCGTAGGAAATACATCCAATCCCTGTGTTACCCTGTAATGCCAGAAATAACATCTCGTCAACCTGTATTTGTTTACGCAACCTTTCCGTAATGCGATGGCGAATAAATCCCTCCGGGATATTCATTTCAAATATCGGGAATAAGGCGCCATTTCGATAGGCGCGCTTTTTTAATGGCATAGCTACTGCTACAGGAAATTGCGCATCCGAATGGTAGGTGAACTCAAACTGGGTATTTTTTTCCAGCAGACCTGCTATCTCTCCAGCGGCTTTAATATCAATCTGGCGTATGCGTTGGTCGGTTTTAATCTTCATCGAACAACCCCGGCAACTCCGCCAAGTCTGGGCGACGTTTCATTTCCAGCGTCAGGGAAAAACCAAGTGACATGGCATAGTCCTGGACTTTCAATATACTCCCCCGGAAGATGCCGTTATCAATCTCGCTTACCTCTCGACGGGACAATCCAGCCATCTTGCCGGCATCGATTTGATTCAGGCCCCGGGCTTTGCGTTCGGCTCTAAGTCCCTGGCCTATTTGTTCAAGAAAGGGATTCATATAGTATCTTATTACACTATTTTGCCACTAATTAATGGCATTTTAGTTTATTTATCGTAATTTGCCACTTATTTGTTACATTTTTTCGTAACGAAAAAATCACCAGTTCAGGCCTTTCCATATCACCAGCGAATGATAAGTGCTCGAAACCCTGATAATTCAATCAGATATAAATGGGACGCTACTCTTTCAATACAATTGGGCGAACCTCAGTCTGTCTCCTCAGAACAATAGGGGGCAGGCCACTAATAAACACAAAAGGCACTTAGCTATCGTTTTACATCAGACCCATTGTGTCGATAATGGTAAAACTGTATTAAACCCATCATTTATCAAGGTGCCACATGACTTTGCCGCAGCCTGCTTCAGGACTTGAAACGAATCCTTTAGATACTGAACTTGACCTGGCTCGAGATCGATATATTCGAAATCGCCCGAAATCTGCGGCCGCATTTAATTTGTCGGCTAATTTCATGCCCGGTGGTAACACTCGGACCGTGTTATTCCACAGCCCGTTTCCTTTGCGCATTGTCTCTGGCGCAGGTTGTCGGGTAACCGATGCGGACGGGCTGGAATATGTCAACCTCCTGGGCGAATACACCGCTGGCCTGTTTGGTCACAATCATCCTGTCATCAGAAAAGCCATTGACGGTGCGCTCGATCGGGGTTTAAGCCTGAGTGGTCATAACCCTGACGAAATAAAACTGGCTGAACTGGTTTGCGCTCGATTTCCCTCGTTGGATAAGGTCCGCTTTACCAACTCCGGGACCGAGGCGAATTTACTCGCCATATCTGCTGCCTGTTATTTGACTAAACGTAAAAAAGTAATGGTATTCGATGGTGGGTATCACGGCGGTCTGCTTTATTTCAAGGACGGTGGCATGCCCATTAACGCACCATTTGAATATCTCGTGGCCAATTTTAATGACCTGTCATCCACCGCAGAACTGATTCAAAAACATGCTGACGATATCGCCTGCATACTGGTTGAACCGATGCAGGGTGCGTCGGGTTGTATACCCGCATCGATAGAGTTTCTTAAACTGCTGCGCGAAGCGAGTCATAATATCGGCGCGATTTTGATTTTCGACGAAGTCATGACCTCACGCCTGTCAAACCGGGGCGCGCAGGGTTTGTTCAATGTTATTCCCGATATGACGACACTGGGAAAGTATATTGGCGGTGGTATGAGCTTCGGCGCATTTGGTGGTAGTGAAGCGATCATGCAGATTTTTGACCCGAGACGCGCGGATGCCATTCCCCATGCGGGCACATTCAATAACAACACCCTGACTATGGCGGCAGGCGTCGCCGCGATGGGTGAAGTGCTAACCGATGAGCTGCTCAACCAGCTTAATAGTCGCGGTGATCGACTTCGAAACGAGCTCAATAAAATTGCCCGGGAGCATGAAACCTGCATTCAGTTTACCGGTTTAGGGTCGCTATTGGGCATGCACACAACTACATCTCCGATTCATAGTACTGCCGATCTTAAGGGCTGTGATGATCGGATAATGGAGTTGATTTTCCTCGACCTGCTGGAGCAGGGTTATTTCATCGCACGGCGCGGTTTTATCGCGTTAATGCTGCCGTTAGGGGATGCCGAAATTGAAGGCTTTAAAAAAGCTTTCACCGCCGTGGTTAAAGCGAGAGGCGAATTGCTGAATTAGTTGCTGGAAATAATTAGCAGGATCAGGCCTGCCTTTTAGCCACCACACGAGCACTCGCGACCTGTCCGCCTTCCGGAATAGCTTCTACCGACTCTTCGTAATGTAAGACTTCAAGCCCTGCCACGGCTTCGTCTAAAGCGCCGGGTGCGATCCGGTAGTCGAGGTTCTTCGGGCCGATTACCTCCTCGTCGGTGAGCAGGTGTTCCTCACAGATCAGGTAACCCCCCGGCGCCAGGCAGTCACA
>JADFMY010000072.1 GCA_022563685.1 Pseudomonadota bacterium
ACCCGCATATGTTTTCAGGCGGACAACGACAACGAATCGCTATCGCGCGCGCCCTGGTCCTGAAGCCAAAGATTCTGATCGCAGATGAACCGGTATCGGCACTGGATATATCGATTCAGGCGCAAGTACTGAATATCCTCATGGACTTACAGGAAGAAATGAATCTGGCGCTGGTGTTCATTTCCCATGATCTCAGTGTGGTGCGCCGTATCGCTGACCAGGTAATGGTCATGTACCTGGGAAAGGTTGTCGAGCAGGGTGACGCAAAAATGATTTTCAGTAACCCGTCTCACCCTTATACCCAGGCATTACTTGGTGCAACGCCCGCCGTCGATCCCAAACTCCGTCGTGAACGCGTGAAGTTAACCGGTGAACTACCGTCCCCTCTCAATCCACCAACAGGATGTGCATTTCATACCAGGTGCCGTTTTGTGCAGGATAGATGTAGAGTCACGGCTCCAAAGTTAGAAATGAAGTTTGAACGACAAGTGGCCTGCCACTATGTTGAGACTGGATAATCCAGGGACAGTATACCTATTTTCGGGTAACCGATATCCTGCCATCATCTATTTTACCAGGAGGTAGGTAACGCGGGATGGTGCCTGAAAAGCCTGTCCAGAAGCCAATTAATGGGTAATAGGTATACTGTCCCCGTAATCTAATCTTGGAGACAAGCGCATGACCCCCGAGGAATTCCGTGATGCCGGGCACCGCCTGATCGACTGGATCGCCGACTATCGAATTAATATCGAGCAAATGCCGGTGCGCGCGCAGGTCAGCCCCGGAGAAATCAAAAACCGTTTGCCCGAGAGTCCACCCGAAGCACCCGAAACAATAGACCGATTACTCCAGGACCTGGATGAAATCGTGCTGCCCGGCATCACCCAGGTACAACACCCGATGCACTTCGGCTGGTTTCCCTCCAATGCGTCGCTCGCATCTGTGCTCGGTGACATCGCCAGTTCCGGACTGGGTACCCTGGGTATTTCGTGGGAGAGTTGTCCGGCCTTAACCGAAGTTGAACAGGTGGTTTGCGACTGGATGCGCCAGTTGACCGGTCTTTCCGAACAGTGGAAAGGCACGATACACGATACCGCATCCACCGCCTGTTTGACGGCGCTATTGCTGGCCCGCGAACAGGCGAGTGGGTATTCGCAAAACGAGGGTGGTCTGCAATCTGTACCCAGACCCCTGGTCGTCTATACCACCGAAGAAGCGCATTCGTCGGTCACCAAGGCGACGCTGTTGGCGGGATTTGGCAAACAAAATCTGCGCCTGGTCGAACACGAACCCACCACTCGGGCGATGCTACCCGATGCCCTCAAAAACAGTATCGAGCAGGATATCGCTGACGACTACCAGCCTGCCGCGGTGGTAGCGTCGGTCGGATCTACCGGGGTTACCGCCTTCGACCCGGTTGCCCGGATCGCCGAAATCACGAGCCAGCACAAGATCTGGTTGCATGTTGACGCGGCAATGGCTGGTAGCGCCATGTTACTGCCCGAGTGCCGTCATTTGTGGGAAGGGATCGAGGCGGCCGATTCGATTTCCTGGAATCCACATAAATGGATGGGCACCATCCTCGATTGCGCACTGTTTTACGTCAAAGATTCCGCGCATCTGATCCGCGTGATGTCGACCAACCCGAGTTATTTACGCTCCAGCGTCGACCGGGAAGTGACTCAGTATCGCGACTGGGGTATCCCGCTCGGACGACGATTCCGCGCCCTGAAACTCTGGTTCCACCTGAGACTCGACGGCCCCGACGCAATTCGTGAACGCCTGCGCCGCGATCTCGACAACGCTCGATGGTTTGCCGCCGAAGTGGAAAAAACCCCCGACTGGCGAGTATTAACCCCGGTCAATCTACAAACTGTCTGTATACGTCACGAACCAGCTGGTGTCGAAGGCGAAATGCTTAATGCGCACACCCTGGCCTGGGTCAGCGAGATCAACCAGTCTGGCAAAGCCTTCATAAGCCCGGCTAAAATCGACGGCTGCTGGCTGGTTCGCGTATCGATCGGGGTCGAGACATGCGATCGCGAGCATGTACAATGTCTCTGGGAATTGATCAAGAGCACCGCCTCTGCTGGTACAGACGGCTTCCTGATGACCAATGCATGAATAAACAGGTCGAATTTGAAAAGACATTGCAGCACGAATAAAGATACATTACTCGATTTCTAGCTCAACCTTACTTTGATAGCAGGCCCGATGGCGAATATCACCTGGAAAACCGAAGACGGGAATCAAATAACCGTCGATGTCAAAGACGGCCTGAACCTGATGGAAGCAGCGACCGCTAATAATGTTCCCTACGTAGAAGGCGAATGCGGCGGCTGCCTGTCCTGCGCTACCTGTCATGTATTCGTCGATGCCGCGTGGCTGGTAAAAACCGGCGAGGTCGATGAAATCGAAGATACCATGCTCGAAATGACCGACGTCGAACGTCGTGACAATAGCCGGCTCAGTTGCCAGATTACCGCTGGGCCGGAACTGGATGGACTCGTGCTTTTTGTTCCCGAACCCGAATAAGGAGCAGATAGTGGACAGACCAATCGTGGTTGTCGGCGCCGGGCAGGCAGCCGCCTCGTTTATCTCGCGCCATGTAGCGCTCGGTAGTGGCACACCGCTATTGCTGATCGGCGAAGAGTCGGTACCCCCATACCACCGGCCACCGCTATCGAAAAAATATATGTCCGGCGAGCTCGAACGCGAACGCCTGTTCATCCGCCCCGAACAATGGTACCCCGATCAGGGTATCGGCACGCTGTTCAATACTCGCATCGAGTCGATCGACCCTGTAGATAAGCAGGTAGTAACCGACTCGGGCGACAACATCGCCTACCAAAAGCTGCTGCTTTGTACCGGATCGAGCCCGCATACCTTGCCAGAGGAGATCGGGGGAAAACTCAAAGGGGTTTATACCCTGAGAAATATCACCGACACCGAGACGATGAGACCCGAACTCCAGTCGGGCCGCAAACTTTTGATCATCGGCGGTGGCTATATAGGACTTGAAGCCGCGGCGGTGGCGCGTAAACTCGGGCTCGAAGTGACCGTGCTGGAGATGGCAGATCGCATCCTGCAACGCGTCGCAGCGCGCGAAACATCGGACTTTTTCCGCCAGCTTCACCAGGGCCATAGTGTCGATATTCGCGAGTCAACCCAAATGGTTCGTTTCACCGAACAAGCTGGGCGGGTCAGTGGTGCCGAGCTAGCCGGTGGTGATCAACTGGAAGCCGATCTGGTGCTGGTTGGTATCGGTGTAACACCCAATACCAGCCTCGCCGAACAGGCAGGACTGATTTGCGAAAATGGCATCGTCGTGAGCGAAACCTGCCAGACTTCCGAGCCGGACATTTACGCTGCAGGCGACTGCACCAGTTTCGTACGCAACGGGCAACGTATTCGTCTCGAGTCGGTGCAAAATGCGGCCAATCAGGGCGATCTGGTCGCACGCGTACTGGCGGACGAGCAGGTCGTTTACGACGCGATCCCCTGGTTCTGGTCGGATCAATACGACTGCAAACTGCAAATCGCCGGACTAAATGTCGGATACGACCAGACCGTACGCCGACCGGGTGCGAAACCCGAAGGCCAGTCGATCTGGTATTACGGCGAAAACCGATTGATCGCAGTCGATGCGATGAACGACCCGCTGGCCTATGCGATGGGGAGAAAGATCATCGGCACCGGATCGAATCCAGCACCTGAGCAAATTGCCGACCCGGGCGTCGATTTAAAATCACTGGTGAAGTGATCCTCGCCACATTGCTAAGATCGCAACACAGGCCATCGCAACCGCCATCACCGCCGGAAATCCTGCCGCGCCAAACAGTGCTATGGCCATGCCGGCCAAAGGCCCGCCAGACATGGTGCCCATTTCCCAGGTCATCACAAAAGCAGCGTTGGCCGGCGCCATGCCATCGTGCTTAAAACGCATGCCCAGCAACGCAAGCCCGGTGGTATAAGCACCAAAGGTTACCCCTCCCCCGAAAAACAATATCGGGTAGAGTATCCACTGATGGTTTAATGCCAGATGCATCGCGATTGTGCTGATCATCGACAGCAACGCCAGCCATACGAGAATTTTGTGCCGGTCGAATCGATCCACCGCCCAGCCCACAGGAAAGGCCAGCATCACGCCGCCGGCAAGATACATGGCGTGCATCCACACCGATAACTGTTGGCTCAAGCCAGCCTGCACTCCGTAATAGGCCAGCAGGGTAAACGCGCAACCCTGAGCGATCCCCATCATGAAGCCCGCCGACATCAGGAGTGGCGCCTTCTTTACCGAAAGCCATAACCCCGCCTGTTTGAGCTCGCTTGTATCGGGTTCGGCGGGACGCGCGAAGGGAATGCATAACAGACCCAGTATCGATAGTGCTGCGATGATATAAAAGGGTCTGGCGCCATCGATGCCAAAAATATCGAGCAGGATCGCGCCGATTGAATTACCCCCGATGATACAGGCCATATAGATCGACAGAATTCGACCGCGCTTATCTTCAGCCGCGGCCTGATTGAGCCAGCTCTCGACCACCACCCAATGCAACGCCATGCCAATGCCGGCGATGAATCGCATGCCGTTCCAGTACCAGTATTCCTGAGACAGCGACATCGCCAGGACACCTAAAATAAACGCCACGATTCCAAGCACGAGCGTATTCGAATAGCCTTGCCGGGTCAGAATCCAACCGATCAGGGGTGCGACTACCAGGATGGCTACCGATGATGAAGCCGCATTCAAACCAACCAGGCTAGCGCTCACCCCGAGTTCATCGAGACGCAGTGGGATCAACGGAAAGAACATGCCCATTGCCAGCCCCAGGAACACATTATTGAGCATGATCGCGACGATGCCGCGATTAACAGCGGAGGTGTTCAAGCGTTAAGGGGCCTCTGATTGAGTGAGAAATATCTGTAGGGTCGAATTCATTCGACCGGTCGCGTTACCTGTTAGCGTAGAGCATTATACCTCTGCGTCATCTGCCGTAGGACAGGGTAACCTACTTGTCTCCAATAATTATTGGTCGAATAAATTTGATAATCCTCTGGGCGACCCTGCAAGCATAATCTACCTCTTACCTGTGGGCCAGCGTCAAATAGCGTGACGGCGGGGTCGCAGAACCCAGTAAGTTACCACCCAGCTCGACGTAGGCTTCGAACCGCTGCTTGATGTCCCGTACATAGTTGACCGGTTCTTCGCCATTGACAAATCCATACCGCGCTTCACGCGCGTATTTTTTTTGCGATAACAATAGCATCGCGGTCTCGGTATGCGCAAACCAGCGGTTCGGATCGCGCCCCATACTTTTCGCCAGACGGCGCGCATCGTGTACGTGTCCAATACCGGCATTATAGGCAGCGAGCGAAAACCATAATCGCTCGGATATCGGTAGCTCGGCTGAAAATCGATCGCGTAGCCAGTCCATATACTTGATACCGCCCAGGATGCTGTTGGCGGGATTTTCAACATCCCTGATCCCGAACGAGCGAGCGGTACGCGGCATCAATTGCATCAGTCCGCGTGCGCCAGGCAGAGATCTGGCCTTGGGGTTAAAGCGGCTTTCCTGGAACATTTGCGCGACGATCAAACGCCAGTCGAATCCATACTCATCGGCATATTTTTGCACCAGATTATCGAAAGGCGATATTTTCCCCTTGAGTGAATCGAGAACTCGGCCGCGCGCGAACTTGGCCACCGAGCGGCGGCTTTTAAAATATTTTTGATAAAGCACATTATAATATTCACTCTTGTAAATACGTTTGATAAACGCATCGAGCGCGGCCCTCAACGCGGTATTTCGTGCGCGGACGGCGATTGCGTGCGGTATTTCGTCGACCATAGCAAAGACCGATTTGACCGCGACCGACCTGGCCAGCTCGATATCGAGAATATGCTCGTCGGCCATAGTTACCTGGTAGCGGCCACTCGCAACTTGCTGAATCAACTGCTCGGTTTCGACGTTGTCTTTGGTAGTGCGCAGATTAAAATTCGCTCCCTGTTGCTGCAGCTTCGACAGGGAATCCCAGTAACTACTGTCGCGTCGGACGACAATAGTTCGTTGATCCAGATCGGAAATCTGGCTGGCCGGGTCGTCTTTATGCACCACGATATGCCGGCGCGTATAGTGATAGGGTCGGGAATACTCGATGCCAAACTGTCGCTGCGATTCACTCGGTTCTAGAAATCCCATCGCCATGTCTACCTTGCCCTCGAGTAACCATCTCGATATTTCCCAGTGGCTGGACGGCACAACGACTTCCAGGCGTAAATTATGGTAACGTGCAAATTCCCGCGCGAGTTCGTATTCGAACCCCATCAATTCCCCGCGATAGAGGAAATACGAGGCCGCATTATTGCGCAACAATACGCGTAATACGCGGCGTTTCCTGATCTGTGCGAAATCACCCGTAAACAGGGATTCGTCGCCGCCCGCCATATGCTCCAGTTGCAGGAACTTGTTGATTTCGCTCACCAGCCGCGGCGCATCCTTGCGAATACCCCAGCCGATATCGCGTTGCCCGCTGAAGTTTGTCGCGACTTTAAAGTCATTTCGATAGCCCTGGTATATTTCTACCAGGTTGCTGTCGAGAATAGTCGCGTCAATTTCTCCAGCGGCTAGCCGGTCGAGTATATGCTCGTGCAATTCGTTGTCCGGCGTGGCCTGAATTTCAATATCCGGATACTTGTTTTTCTTGAGCCATTGCAGGGCATGCCAGAAGGTTGAGTCCCGGTTCACCATCAGCGTCTTGCCGTTGAGGTCGCGTATACGCGTGATCGAGTCATCTTCCTTGCGTACCACCACCTGTTCACGCACATGCGAGACTGCCACCGAAAAACTGATCTTCTTGCGCCGCTGCTGGTTAATCGTCAGGTTATTGATGATCACGTCACCCTTGCCCGCGACCAGGGCTGGAATCAATTCGGCAAAGTTTTTGACGATCACCAGCTCCGGAATCAATCCGTGCGATAACGCAAATTCCTCCGCCATGCGTTGTTGCTCGGCCAGGGGTGAACGCCTGCGCGGCAGGTAAGCGAAGCTGGTAAAATCCTGTGGCACCAGAATACGCAATTTGCCGTGGCGAATAATTTCGTCGAAATCCCCTTTGATCGGCTTCGAATGTTCGAGGGTACTGTAGGATCGGTTGAAAAACGCCTGAGCACTGGAACTAATGGAGACCAGGAAGAGACCGGCAACCAAAAATAAAACAATCAATGGGGTCAGACTCGATTGATTCCTCGAACCTCGTTTTATTACCTGCATAGTGACCTGTTGCGATGACGTTGCACTAATACTAGCAAGGATATCTACCGATTAGCACCCATTTTACGGCCTAATCTTTGCTGGATTTAATCCTGATGGCGCTTTAGTAAATCCGTCGTTCCCGCGAAAGAACCTCATCCTCTACCCCGATCGGGGGCGGGAATCTATCGGAGCTGGAAAGCGCTGTTTGTAAGATTCCCGCTTTCGCGGGAATGACAAATATCAGGTTTCGCTTCAAATATTGTGGTTTATTAGTAACACATCGACCAGTATATCGGGCTTTTACCCACGCCTTCCGTGGATACTTGATGAATACCGTGGTTTTTGACAGGAAGCGGCGCCATATATCCATCTATAATTACCCATGTCCTGACCTATCTCATTGAATTAAATAGAAAAAATATAATTTCAGATATTACCCAGGAGTGGCTCGAATATTGCTGTTGTTTTACATCCACATAAAATGCGACGCCGTCAATTATTGCGACGCCAGGCGTAATTGCTGTGGGTGCTGCGTATTGTTATTTATTCAATACACGCAGTTAAGAAAATAAAAGCAGGTTTTAAAAAATCAAAGGAGATTACAATGAAACAGATCAATATTGGCAGCTCGCCAATGGTACATCCCATGCCTGATGAGTTATCAGGTCCTTCTCACGCACTACTCAAAAAATCACTCGTTGTTGCCGTCATAGCCGGCTCGATGATATTAGCGACCACCGCCCAGGCTTTTGAGGCCAAACTTTCCGGCCAAATTAGCCGCATGGTGGTAGCGCCTGATGACGCTGCTGGCGATGAATTGCAATTCGTGGACATCGGTTGGAGTGGCACACGCTTTCGCTTCACTGGTTCCGATACAGCGGCAAATGGCTTGACATGGGGCTTCCGGTTTGAAATCCAGGCACGAGAGAATAGTGCAGGCGCCTCAAACGGAGGAACTTTAGGAGATACTGGAGATAACCAAGACAACCGTTACCAGGATATCTATTTATCCGGGGATTTCGGTAAAATATCCTTCGGTAAAGGCGACGGCGCTGCCAACGGCAGTACAGAGGTCGATTTTTCCGGTACTGCACTCGCTTCGGCCGCACCCCTTACCGATAACTGGGGTGGCTATCAGGTTGCTGCGGGTGATGCTTGGAAAAATTACTATACGATAGCAGACGCTCTCAGCCGCCAAAACCGGGTGCGTTTTGACACCCCTAATTTCAATGGTTTTAGCGTAGCAGTGGGACTAAACCAGGGTAATTCTTCTGAACTCGCGCTTCGATACAAGGGAGATGTCGGTGACGGCAAACTCGGTTTTGCTCTTTTTACCGCCACAGCGGCTGACATAAGTGCCACCGTCGATGGTGCCGAAATTACCGGTGGTTCTCTCTCGTATCTGCATGGCAGTGGGTTTAATATCACCGTAGCCACATCTGATATTGATGCCGACGGCCCAGTTGTTGCGGGTGATAAGGAGGCGACATTCGTAAAAGTCGGTTACAAGACCGGTATGCATGCCTTCAGCATTGACCTGGGTGACGGTGAAAATGGATTAGGGGTTGGAGGAGACAGCACCGGCTTTACCTATGCATTTTTCCCGCATAAAGGTGTCGAGCTATTTGCGACGATTCGTGAGCTCGATGCTGATTGTGTAGGTTGTCAATCTGTAGACATCACAGCAATCGGTAGCCGGATTAAGTTCTAACGACAATCGAGTTAGTTAACATAAGAGCGGCCTGTCGGCCGCTCTTTTTTTACTTCGTTTTTTTCATCTCGTGGAATGGTCTGAAATATTTTCGGTCATAATCAGGACATTCACTTTTTACCCAGGCTATGATGAGCATTATGTTGAATAAAAAACGGCTGGTACTAATTCTCTACATCTTTCTACTCGGCGCCTGTACCGTAACCGGACCGGCTGATGATGGTTATGATAATTCGAATGAGTGGGTAAATACCGGACGTCTTTTATCCAACGATGTTAAAACCATTTACAAGTCGGATCAAAAGCAGGCTTCAGTAAAACCAAAACAGGCCGGTTCAATGGCATTGGATGAAAAATCCGAGTTTGAACACTTCAAAACATGGAATAAGCTCAGGGCAAAAGGCGTGGAGTCAGAAGAATACAGGGAATTTTTACAATGGCTAAATTACCAGGAATTTAAGACCAAAAACTAATCCACCAGCCGGGCAATAAATGCTCTGGCGAATCGCGTCGAACTTTGCCTTAAAGCAAATATCAATCGAGTCTGACCCCATTGATTGCGACGATATTATTAAATCTATTTACCCCCGCCACGGCCGCATAGCCGTCTTCAGATAGTCGTATTCCCCATGCTTCCCGGGCGGCAAGCAGGTTGTGCGATCAGGTACGCTATACTATTGCGCTCAAGCTTGTAATAAAATAACCTGGAAAGCAGTATCCAATTCGCTTGTCAAAACAAGCGTGACTAGAGTAAAGAAGCAGGATTCAATAATCAAAGGAGATATCAATGAAACAGCTCAAAACTGGCAGTTCGCCGATGGTACATCCCATGCCTGATGAAGTATCGGGTCCTTCACACACGTTACTGAAAAAATCGCTCGTTGTTGCTTTCATAGCCGGCTCGATGGTTTTCACCACCGCGGCCCAGGCTATCGAGTTCAAAATTTCCGGCCAGGTCAGCCGCATGATAGTGATGCCCGACGATGCACAGGGCGATGAAATCCAGTTTCAGGACATCGGCTGGAGTGGGTCGCGGTGGCGCCTCACCGGTAGCCAGGAGCTCAAAAATGGCATGAAGGCCGGCTTTCGTCTTGAACAACAGATTCAATCCAATTCATCTTCCTCAACTGATGGCGGTGCTCAGGTTGATGGTGGCAACGATGACGCTATCGACAACCGCTACCAGGACATCTGGTTTTCCGGTGACTTTGGTAAAATCGCTATCGGCAAGGGCGACGGCGCGGCTAACGGCAGCACCGAGGCCGATTTGTCTGGCACCGCGCTCAGCTCGAGCTCCAATCATCAGGATAACTGGGGTAATTACAGAATCACTGCGGGGCAGACCTGGGATAGTGTTTTCACCATGCAGGATGGCTTAAGCCGCGTCAACCGCCTGCGTTATGATACCCCTGGATTAAACGGGATCAGGTTGGCGTTCAGTATCGGGCAGGGTAGCGAAACCGAGATTGGCCTCAAATATACCGGAAACTGGGATGGCAACCGGCTCGATGCCCGCGCATTTATCGTAGATACCTCGGATTTCAGTGGTCCTAACATCGATATTTTCGGGTATTCGGCGTCTTATCTGATGGCTAGCGGGTTGAACATCACCATCGCCTTTGCTGATGTCGACCTGGCCGCTGGTGCCGACATTGAAGCGTTTACGATCAAACTGGGTTTCAAACAGGGCATCCACGCTTATACCATCGATATCGGTGACGGGTCGACGGGCGCAAACGATGCCGATACCTTTGGGTTGACCTATGCCGCCCTGATCGATAAGGGTATAGAGGTATTCGCGACTATCCGCGAGCTCGATTCGAATGTCGCTGGTTCGACATCTGTCGATATCCTTGCGGTTGGATCACGGATTAAATTTTAAATAAATCAATCGAGTCTGACCCCATTGATTAAACCAGCCTCCCTGCTAATCGCATTATCTTTGACCGCTGCCTGTACTGTGACGGGACCAGCCGACGATGGATTTGAAAATTCGCAGGAGTCGATCGATATCGGCCGCCTATTTGACGAGGATGGCGAAGCCTATACTCTCTATAGTAGCGACGATAAAAGCGACGCCAGCTCTACAGACGCCGAAACCATCACCGGCTTCGAGGCTTACCAGCAGTGGAAGCAGGCCAAAGAAAGGAATTCACCCGAATACCGGAAGTTCAAACGATGGCTGGAATTCGAAGAATTTCAACGCTGGAAACAGCAGCAGGAACAGTAGTAACAGTCAATGGGGTCAGCATGAGCTACAATCGCATCGGGTCAGGTAAATTAGGGTTGATATGCGTATAGCTGTATTCGGTAGTGGCGGTGTCGGGGGGTATTTCGGTGCGCGCCTCGCTCAGGCGCGGCAAGATGTCGTATTCATCGCGCGCGGCGCCCACCTGCAAGCCATGCGCAGTAGCGGTTTGCGAGTCGATAGCATTGCCGGGGATTTTACCCTGAACCCTGTGGATGCGACCGACGACCCACGTCAGGTCGGGATAGTCGATGCTATCATCTGCGGCGTCAAAGCCTGGCAGGTAGTCACAGCAGCGAAGGCGATGCGACCGATGGTGGGCGAGAACACGCTGGTCATTCCGTTGCAAAATGGGGTCGAAGCCCCCGCACAGTTAGCCGAAGTACTGGGTAAGGACACCGTGCTCGGGGGCTTGTGTACGATTATTGCCTTTCGTGCTGAAGCCGGCCGGATCAAGCATATCGGTGCGAATCCATTGATTCGATTTGGGCACATGGACAACCACGCCGACCCACGCGTCAACGCTCTGTCAGAAATTTTCGATCGTTGTCAGGGAATTAAATCCAGTATCCCCGAAGATGTCCAGGTCGCGATGTGGAAAAAGTTCATGCTCATCAGCGCCTGGAGCGGGGTCGGCGCGGTGACGCGCGCACCGATTGGAATCCTGTTAAAGCAGAGCGAAACCCGCAATATGATAGTCGATGCAATGCAGGAAATTTATTCCCTGGCGCTTGCCAAAAATATTGATTTGCCAAAAAATAGCGTAGAAAAAAATATGTCAACGCTGGAGAGTTTCCCACCCAATTCGATCGCTTCGATGCAGCGTGACATTGCCGATGGATTGCCCTCCGAACTCGACCATCAAAACGGTGCAGTCGTTCGACTTGCAAGTGACTGTGGGGTAGATGCCCCGATCAATTGTTTTATCCTCGACAGTCTAAGGTCGCTGGAGCTAAGGGCCCGAGGCGTGCTTAAATTTTAGTCTCGTCAGGAAATAGCAGGATACTTGCAGGGTCGAATTCATTCGACCGGTCCGGTTTATCGTTGCGCTTGCGCCTTCGCCTCCCGGCGCCGGGGATGTAACACCGCTTCGGTATAACCGTTGGGCACTTCACGGCCTTTAAACACCAGATCAAGTGCCGCCTGAAACGCGATGCATTTATCGAAATCGGGTGCCATATTTTTATACATTGGATCCCGGTCATTTTGCCGGTCGACAACCTCAGCCATCTTTTCGAATACCCTGCGCACCTGCTCCCCGTTAGTAATGCCGTGGTGTAGCCAGTTGGCGATATGCTGGCTGGAAATTCGCAGCGTGGCGCGATCTTCCATCAAATCCAGGTCGGTGATATCGGGCACCTTGGAACAGCCAATTCCCTGATCGATCCAGCGCACCACATAGCCGAGTATACTCTGTGCATTGTTTTCCAGTTCCCTGATCAAGTCACTTTCTTTGATCTTGCGGCCATCGAGCGCAGGGATGCTGAGAATATCGTCCAGGCTGGCCCGCGCGCGCATGGCGAGTTCCTGCTGCCGTGTACTCACATTAACACGATGGTAATGCATCGCGTGCAGGCCCGCTGCAATCGGTGACGGAACCCAGGCGGTATTGGCGCCGGCTCTCGGGTGCGAAATTTTTTGCTCCATCATCGCCGCCATACTATCCGGAGCAGCCCACATCCCCTTGCCAATTTGACCGTGCCCCGGCAAGCCGACTTCGAGACCTATATCGACATTCCAGTCTTCATAGGCGAGCAGCCATTTGGAAGTCTTGATTTCATTCTTTGGAATCATCGCATCGGCTTCCATACTGGTATGAATTTCGTCACCCGTACGGTCGAGAAAACCGGTATTGATGAATATCACGCGCTCGCTTGCGGCACGAATGCATTCTTTCAAATTCACCGTGGTACGACGTTCCTCGTCCATGATTCCAAGTTTCAGGGTGTTCCGATCCAGACCAAGCGCCTGTTCTACCATTTCAAACAACCTGACCGCAGCCACGACTTCCTCCGGGCCATGAAATTTGGGTTTAACAATATACATACTCCCTTTGCGGCTGTTGCGGTGACTGTTATTGCCCAGCAGGTCGTGTTTGGCGCCGAGCACGGTGACCATGGCGTCGAGAAAGGTTTCTGGAATTTCCTCACCACCGCAGGTTACCGCGTCGGTATACATATGCGTGCCGACGTGACGAATCAGCATCAGGCTACGCCCCGGCAATGTGAAGGCTTCGCCATCGGGCGCGAGGAATTCCGGATCGGGATTGAGGCTACGTTCGAGCGCTTCCTTGCCACGCATAACCGTAGTGGTCAGATCGCCTTTCATCAGCCCGGTCCAGTTGCGGTAGACGAGCACCTTGTCCTCGGCGTCGACAGCGGCTACCGAGTCTTCGCAATCCTCGATCGTGGTGACGGCAGCCTCCACACGTACATCATAAATATTGGCCAGGTCCCCTTGCCCGATGGAGAAACCCTCTCCGATCAGGATTTCTATATGCAGATTATTGTGCTTGAGCAGGACAGCCGAGGGTTCATCTGGATCACCACGATAACCGGCAAAACACTCGCGCCAGCCCAACTCGGTTTCGCTGCCATCGCCCATCACAACGATCAATTTTCCAGAGTGCACCTTATAACGAGTCGCGTAACTGTGACTACCGACCG
>JADFMY010000171.1 GCA_022563685.1 Pseudomonadota bacterium
AGCATAGGGACGTGCTGCCATTTTTTAATAACTGATAAGTTATTGAAAAATGTGAGAATAATAAAAATCACACTTTTTATTATTCGTGCTCTGCTAAGTCATGGATGACTTATGCAGAGGTCCCCTAATTTACTTTAATTGGCGCCGTCCTTTCAAGCGGCGCCAGGTCTGTTTTTTCGAGGCCATATGGTATGAGTACATCAGATAGAAAAGTATCTCGAAAACGACATTTAATAATAACTCTTCCCCAAATCGAGTGGGAAGATTATTCTCGTAGGGCCGAATTCATTCGGCCAGTTTGTAGGGTCGAATCGAGAATATATTTTATCGGTCGAATAAATTCGACTCTACAGGTATTTACCCATTCAATCAGGGGAATGGCGTTAATAACAGCGTGCCTAGCGACCAGGAAACAGTAGCCGGCGTATTGGCATATATATAAATTCGCTCAATCCGGCTAACGTAATCAGTGTTACACCGGCCAGTTCACGCACTCCAAACGGCTCGTTGGCCCAGATCGCTGCGGTCACTACGCCCACGCTGATTTCGGTCATCATGAGCAGGCCGACAAGGCCAGGATTCAGATGTGGCGCACCCCAAAATGCGGCATAAGCACCGGGTATGACTAGCAGTGCGATTAGGATAGACCAGGGTAAAATATCGATAACTGTCGGCCAGTCGGGTGGTTCGATTTCGCCCGCGACAGGCGATATAGCGAGAATAACCGCGACTATGAAACCATAGAATAAATAGACCGCGGAGATTTCCATGCTGCGGCTTCCATCGTCCTTGCGCAGCAATACGGCTGCCACCGCCCATCCTAATCCACTGATTAACGCCATCCAGTCGCCGACATTTCTCGGCCAGGGTACGCCCTGGTCGACTCCTAATATCACTAACAGGCCGGCAATTCCAAACACGATGGCTACCACACGCGGCGGCGTGATTGCTTCACCCAAAACAATACGCGCGAGTAACATCGACCACACCGGTGTGAGGTAAAATATCACCAGGGCGCGTACCACCTCGGTATAAAGCAGCGCGTCGGAATAGAACGCGAGAGAGCCGCCGGCGGCGATACCAATGAAATGCAGCGACCAGCCACACCGCCAGATACGTTGCCAGTTTATGATGATCCAGGGGATAAAAGCCACCAGCGGTATGGCGTAGAACAATACGGTGGCCCAGGCATCGGTAATGCCTGCGCGGTCCATAAAACGCAGCGGAATCCAGAAAAGACCCCAGGCTATCCCGCTATAGGCCACGGCCAGGCTTGCGCGTATTTCAATACTTTGGTTTGAGAACAGTACCGGCATGGCTCAGAGATCGACGGGTTGATCCCTGAGCCGGTGGTCCTGGAGTAAGGGCATATCTCGAATAAACCTTTTAGCAATCGAGCGTGTTGGCTCTCTCCCAGTCGCTCAGGTGATTGGCGTAGCTATTCCAGTCTTCCATTTTCAACTTCACGTAAGCATCGATCAACTCGTCTCCGAGCCCGGCACGAAGCACCTTGTTTTTATCGAGCTGGCGCAATGCGTCGAGCAGATTGGAGGGCAGCTTGTTCGCGTTTTTCACCTTGTGCCCCTCTTCGTACATATTGATGTGCAGCGGGTCGCCAGGGTCGCGATTATTCTCCACGCCATCGAGACCCGCGGCCAATATACCGGCCTGCAGCAAATACGGATTCACCGCCCCATCCATCAGGCGCAGTTCGAAGCGGCCATCCGCTGGAATACGAACCATATGGCTACGGTTATTACCACTGTAGGTCACAGCGTTGGGCGCCCAGGTAGCCCCTGACAGGGTACGAGGCGCATTGATACGTTTGTAGCTGTTTACGGTCGGGTTGAATATGGCCGCCAAATCATGGGCACTGTGCATGATGCCACCGAGGAACTGGTATGCGAGCGGCGATAATCCTAGCCCGCGCCTGTCTTTTTTGGTCGTGGCAAACAGGTTTTTCTTACCGGTTTTATCCCAGATGGACACATGCGCATGGCAACCGTTACCGGTCAGATGACTAAACGGCTTGGGCATAAATGTTGCTCGCATGCCACTGTTTTCGGCGATGGTCCTGACCATATACTTAAAGAAAACGTGCCTGTCAGCGGTTTTCAGAGCATCGTCATAATCCCAGTTCATTTCAAATTGACCATTCGCGTCTTCGTGGTCGTTCTGGTAAGGATTCCAGCCAAGTTCCAGCATTGCATCGCAAATCTGGCCTATTACCGGGTACTGGCGCATCAAAGCCTGCTGGTCATAACAGGGTTTTGACTGGGTGTCAGCCGAATCGGCTAGTTGTGTTCCATCAGGAGTGATCAGGTGGAATTCACACTCGACACCGGTTTTCATGCGATAACCTTTTTTCATCGCTCGCGCTAACTGGCGTTTCAGCGCAACTCGCGGCGAAGCTTCGACTTCTTTGCCATCCATCCATAGATCGGAAGCAACCCAACCTATTTCTGGATTCCAGGGCAACTGGATCAGACTGTCGGGGTCCGGGACGCCAAACAGGTCCGGATGGGCCGGTGTCATATCGAGCCAGGCGGCAAAGCCCGCAAAACCCGCGCCGTTTTTTTGCATACTCTTAATCGCCCGCGCCGGAGCCAGCTTGGCGCGCAGCACGCCGAATAAATCGACCCAACTCACCAGAAAATATTTAATGCCCTTGTCTTTCGCTATCTTTTCGAGATCTTTCGTCACTTTGCTTACCTCACTAACTATGCCCAGATTTTTTGTTTAATTCGGTGCCTGTCGTTTAATGCTGGTTCAAACTACCGGCCATTGGCACACCCGCAACGTGAGAAACCGCTAAAGTAATTGCGCGCAAATCTTCAGGTTCCAGATTTTGAATATTAGTCTTACCGGTGCAACGCGCCATCATTGTCGATTCGGCGGTAAACGCCTGTAACAGGTTGGAACTGCGCTTCTCACGCTCTTGCGCGCTTAAGTTTGCATTGAAAACAGGTTCACCGCTAGAAATATCTGCTCCCAGCGATAGGGCCGCAGCGACGCCAATCGTGACCACCTTTGCTCCTAGCGCCAACATTTTCGCCCCGTCTGTACCCGTACGTAAGCCCCCAAAGTAAATCAGATCTATCTCCTCTTCACGATTTAAACCCCGCAGTTGAGAAACTGCACGTTTCAGCACGCTAATATCGGGAGCACCGGAGAGCTCTCCGCCGAGGCCAGGCAAGCCATTGCTTGAATCCAGCAGGAGAAAGTCCAGTTCCTGTTCCAGGGCAAAATGAATCGCCTGTTCCAGGTTCGCACTGTTGACCAGCAATCCAGTCGGTTGGGCATTGCCCGCAGGTGAAACCTTACCCGCCGCCATGGCTTCGTCCGCTCTATATAAAACACCATCGGCGCTGGCATCGGCTGTTTCATTCACGATTTGGATCCATTTGGCGCCCTCACCAATCGGTTTAGCACCGATGTAAGCGGCACCATGATTTGCAATCGCCTTTGCAAAGGCTTCCCGAATTTCCTTCGGGGCATTAGCGCAGCCGGTTACGGTGAATGGAATGTCCAGCTGCAGG
>JADFMY010000073.1 GCA_022563685.1 Pseudomonadota bacterium
ATTTCAACCGATAGCGAAATGCCCGCATCGTTACCCGCCTTTCTTCCCCAACCGATCCCCAGGTACGGCTCGTAGGATTCACCAGCGCTGATACTGCCCGAAATAGCGCCTCCAACAAGATCGGCAGGAGTAAGCAGTGTGCCACCGAAATCAGCAGAATCTAACAGGACGCCTGAAAAACCGATCTTTCCATTATTTTTCAACACCCCTGCCGTAATATGGAAGGTTCCGTTAAATACATACCAGTCGAATAACAGCGCCGAGGAGCCAAAGTCTAAACTCAACGTAGCATCTATCGTACCCGGGTTGGTCGTATCGCCGACAACGAAGGTGTCTGTCTCATCGTCTATATCGATACTGGTTAGGCTCACTCTTGCATTGATAGTCCGGGTTAATGCGACGCTCAGGTCGACCCCGGCACCGATAGTACCCGCTTTTACACCTACTCCAACTTCCAGTGCGTAAGCATTCGATATCATCAAAATCGTAACCGCCACAAGCTCGCATAATTTTTTCATATTTCTCACAGCCCCTATAATTGAATTCACATGTTTGACTAGAGTATATGAGAATAATGTTTAGCTACCTGAATGTTTTTCTTATTTTTGTGAAGCACATGGAATCCGAAGGCGCTACATTCGGCTATAATTTTACAATAATTGCTAATAATGCAAGAATGTAACCTGACTATAAGGGGTCGATTTGTCGCTCTATAAAACACATTCAAGCCCGCGCCCTCCTACCAATTTTCATATCACCAGCAATGGCGTCACGCACACTGGCAACCTAAGAACCAGAAACGAAGATTCTATTTTGTTACTGGATGAGGAGAATGTCTGGTTAGTCGCCGATGGAATGGGTGGTCATCATGCAGGAGATTTTGCCAGCCAGACCATTACTGGCAATCTGGGCCTCTTCAAACAGCAATCCTCGCTTGAAGATTCAATTTTATTGCTGGAAGAAAATATCATCAATTCCAATGCGATTATCAGGAATAAATCCAGTCAACTCGGTAAAAATGCGACTATCGGCAGTACTCTGGTGTGCGTATACTTATGGCAGAATTTTGCTTTTACCTTTTGGGCCGGCGATAGCAGATTGTATCGGTTTAGAAATGATCAACTCCTCAGGCTGACTGAGGATCACAGCTATGTTGAAGAGTTGGTTAAAATGGGAAAAATAGAAGCCGACGACGCAGAATCACACCCGGCTGCGAACGTGGTATTAAAAGCGGTCGGGATATATGACAATCTGTGCCTCGATTTCGACTGTTTTGAGCTGCTCGATGGTGATATTTACATCATATGCTCCGATGGCCTGTATAAAGATTTAGACGAAAAGAATATTGCACCGATAATTAAGGAGAACAAGGAAGATATGGTTCAATTAACCCAATACCTGCTTTCTTCATCGCTGGAAGCCGGTGGCAGGGACAATATCTCTATCATCTCCCTCAAAGTGAGTCAGCAGGGTTGAAATGTCTGAAGCTTGCGAATCGCTGATAAACGATTATATCGCCGGCACCCTGACGATTGCAGACTTGGAGCAGGGGTTAAGCGATGTTTTTGACGCTGCACCTTTAAGCCACGCCAATGCGCAGAATTATCTACAGGGTCTTTATTCCAGCGATAAGATTGACGCGACTCACTTTACCGAGATATCCAAACTAATATCCCGGGTTAATATTCAGTCTACTATTAACGACAGTCGGACAACCGATAGTTCTTTATTGGGCGAAGACCAGACCCTGGTTCTGACCGACATGGATGATGAGGAAGACGATGGCTCCAGCGATAAAACAGTCATTGTCCAGATGGAATCGACCGACTCGCAAGCGGCTGGTTTAAATAAGCCATCTCAGCACACTGGAGATGATATTTTAAACATCAAGCCGAAAATAGTAGAGAAACCGCACAAGACCAGAAAATACAAAAACCTCGGCCCCGGGGTTACGCTCAAAGAACGTTTCGTATTGCTCGAAAAACTCGGTCAGGGCGGCATGGGAATCGTTTTTAAAGCCAAAGACCTGTTAAAAGTAGAGGCGCAGGACAAAGACCCTTACGTAGCAATAAAAGTGTTGACCGATGCTTTTAAAAAATTCTCGGGTTCATTTATTGCGCTTCAACGAGAGGCCAGTAAGGCTCAACGACTGGCACATCCGAATATTGCAACTGTGTACGATTTTGACCGCGACGGTGATACAGTATTCATGACCATGGAGTATCTTCAGGGGAAGCCACTTAACCAGTTAATCAAGGAAATTAGCAAGAAACCGCTCAAGCGGAATCATGCCCTGCATATTATCGATGAACTTTGTAGCGGACTGGCTTACGCGCACGAAAAGAATTTGATCCATTCCGATTTCAAACCAGGAAACTGTTTTCTGTTAAGTGATGGACATGTAAAGCTCCTCGATTTTGGTATCGCACGCGCGAGCACCCAGACCGCTGAAGAAAAAGAGAACACAATGTTCGACCCGGCCAAGCTGAGTGCGGTTACGCCCGCCTACGCAACCCCGGAAATGTTTGCCGGTATGAACCCTGATCCCAGGGATGATATCTATGGTCTGGCCTGTGTTTCCTATCAGCTTTTATCGGCGGGCAAACACCCTTATAACAAGATCACGTCGCCCAAGATCAAGGAACTCGGTATCAAACCAAAACCAGTCAAAGGTTTGAATCGCCGGCAACAAAAAACCCTGAATAAAGCACTATCGGTCACCCGGGATGATCGCATCTCTTCGGTAGAGGCTTTTGCCGATGGCATGCGCTTAAAAAAAACCCATACTAAAACTATCATCCTGGTGACGCTATTTATTAGCGTTATTGCTGCCGGCATTGGCTACAAACCTTATCTTGCTTTCCGCGAAGAGCAGGCGCTCTACGACAAAATTCAAATGATCAAGCAAGGTAACAAGGCCTTGATGATCGAAACCATATGGGGGCTGGAACAACAAACATCAGAACACCAGAAAATATTATCGGTTGGGCTGCGCCGCGAAATAATCACTTTTTATCGTGACCGGATTCGAGCAGTATTCAGACCCAGGGAAGGACTGTATGACTATCCTCAGGCGATCAATTTAATCAATCGAGCCAAGGTGCTCTACCCGGATTCAGTTGCAATATCGACTATCGAAGATCAGGTCAAGATGCAGAAAGACCAGTTGATGAAAAGGCTGGTATCGCTTTACAAACGTTACCTAACCCGGAAAAAGCTTGTCCGGACATCTAATGGCGAGGACTTGACCACGGTAATTCCACTAATCGAGCGAGTCGACCCAAACCATTATCTATTGCGCAATAAAAAGCTCGCGGATCTGTACCTTTCTGAGGCTGAAAAGAATATCGCAAAAGGAAAATACAAGCATGCATCAAATTATCTCGCTACCGGGATCAAACTGTTTCCTGAAGATGTGCGCCTGCAAAGCCTGAATAAGCAAATCAATGCGCAGTCTCAAAATTAATGGATACCCCGGATTCACCCTTTCGTCTGCTAGCCAAAAATTACGCAAATGAGTTGATCACCCGTGGACAATACGTGACAATCAGGGCTCAATTATTAAAAAAATTGCAGCATAAAGGCAATGTAGACAGGGCAGACCTGGACAATTTAATTCTGATTTCACGGGGTGAGGGTAAACCTGATATATCAAAATCCTATTCCGCGTCAGACTGGATTATTATCGCGCTCGGTCTCGCAGCTTCTATAGTGCTCGGTTTTGTGCTTTACAGTTAGCACATTCTTATAACGAGTGATGCAATAAACCACCTTTAATATATACTTTCCATCCCTGAGCCTGGTTAGTCCAAAACAGGCTAAAACTTCGACAAACCGGAGATAAGTCGTGCTGATCGGTGTGCCTAAAGAAATCAAGAACCATGAATACCGTGTTGGGCTTACCCCGCCTAGTGTGCAGGAATTGGTACTACATGGGCACCAGGTATGCATCGAATCCTCGGCTGGTGCGGGGATAGGTGCCAGCGATGCTGACTACGAATCCTGCGGCGCTACTATAGCTAAAGACGTCAGCAGTATCTTCGATACCGCCGAAATGATCGTGAAGATCAAGGAGCCTCTGGCACCGGAGCGCGCCATGCTCAGACCCGATCAAATCCTGTTTACCTACTTACACCTGGCGCCTGACCCGGACCAGACCAAAGACCTGGTGGAAAGCGGCTCGGTTTGTATTGCCTATGAAACGGTCACCTCGCCTTATGGCGGACTGCCATTGCTGGCACCCATGTCGGAAGTAGCCGGCAGACTATCGATACAGGCTGGCGCTAACTGCCTGGAGAAAGTACACGGCGGAAAAGGCATGCTCTTAGGTGGTGTACCGGGGGTCGATCCGGCTAAGGTGCTGATCATTGGCGGTGGAGTGGTCGGTACTCACGCGGCACATATCGCCATAGGTATGGGAGCCGATGTCACTGTTGTAGACCGCTCCGCTGAAGCTCTCAAAGCACTGTGGCGTCAGTTCGGCAAGCCATTAAACACTGTTTACTCTACCCGTACAGTGATAGAAAAACACGTCCTCGAAGCAGATCTCGTCATAGGCGGAGTGTTGATTCCAGGTGCAAAAGCACCGAAACTGGTCACTGCCGAAATGATCAGGAGTATGGAGCCAGGCTCGGTAGTCATCGATGTTGCCATCGATCAGGGCGGTTGCTTCGAGACTTCCCATGCCACCACCCATACCGACCCAACCTACGTTGTTGACGACGTAGTGCATTACTGCGTTGCCAACATGCCCGGTGCTGTACCCCGGACCTCGACTTACGCATTAAACAACGTCACTTTGCCATTTGTGCTCAAAATCGCCGATAAGGGGTACAAGCAGGCCTTGACCGACAACCCACACCTGCGCAACGGTCTGAACGTACACAAGGGAGAAATTACCTGCAGGGAAGTCGCGGAAAACCTGAATTACGACTACCGGGATCCGTTGGAAGCTATTAATAGCTAGAGCGGCCTGTAAAATAAAGCCTGCTCCACCAGGATAAAACTTGAATCTGTCCAAACCCGTCAGAATCTCGACCGGCCCTCGCTATTACTTCTCAACAAATGCGCGCTCGATCACATATTCGCCAAAATCACTTTTCCGAGTTTCCCTGAAATTCAAATTAACCAGTATTTCAGTCAGGCTTTTCAGCATACTCGGGCTTCCACATACCATGAAACGATCGTCTTCTACACTCAGCGTTGGCAAGCCTATGTCTTCTATCAGCTTGCCTGTTTCAAGCAGGCTAGTGATCCGACCATAGTTTTTGTAGGGCTCTCTCGTAACCGCAGGATAATAAATCAACTTTTCTTTGACACTGTCTCCGAAATACTCGTTGTGCCTCAGCTCATGGGTAATTAACCGTTGATAAGTCAGTTCATTGATATAGCGACACCCGTGAACAAGAATGACTTTCTCAAAATTGTCATAAATTTCCGGGTCTTTTATGATCGATAAAAATGGCGCCAATCCCGTTCCAGTGCTTAGCAAATAAAGGTGTTTACCTGGCTTCAGACGATCCCACAATAGTGTTCCTGTAGGTTTTTTACTTACCAATATTTCATCTCCTCGCTTTATATGCTGTAAACGGGAAGTAAGGGCCCCTTGCTGAACTTTAATGCTATAAAACTCCAGATGGTCTTCATAGGTTGAACTTGCCATACTGTATGCGCGCATAAGCGGCTTTCCTTTTATTTCGATGCCCATCATTGCGAATTCGCCATTGCGAAAACGTAAAGAACGGTTACGGGTCGCTTTTATAGTAAACAAGGTATCCGACCAGTGATGGACATCAATTACCTTTTCTCTGTGTATTTCTGTCATTTATTTTCCTGTAATGCTTTCGCTAACTAAGTATTCCGGGTTGCTTATTGCAAAATCTTCAATTTTGCCAAGGGGGAGCGCCTGATCAAGATTAACAGTCTCACGCGCTGTGATATTGTCGAGAGTCAGGACATTATCAAAACCACAGGATAGCAATGAAAGATATTGATCTGGCAATACATCTCCAACAACTGTCAAGGTACCGCTATATCCGAGCAGGCGGATTTGTCTGCCTAAACTAAATATGCGACCGTCATTAAAATCAATAGAAGTGACCACTATCCGGTCTAGCTTATTAAGCGGCCCAATTAACATATTTACCGGCGTATCAGCAGAGAGAACAAGTATCCTGGTTTGGATTCCATCATTTTCACCGTCATGATTAAATGTATTCCAATCTCTAATCGTGACTGTAGTGTCAGAAAAGTTGAAGTTATCCATAAACCACCCGCTTGAAAGAATTAATGCCAATTCGTTCTAGAGTGGTTAAAAAGTGTTCCTGTTGGTCCAACCTTTTACTAAGGTAATGACGAATAATTAGCTCGACAGTGCTTGCGATCGAGTCTCGATCAACGGCTGGCCCCAATCGTTCTCCGATCTTCAGACTTTGATCAGCTCGTCCTCCCAGTGTTATCTGAAACCACTCCTCGCCCTTTTTATCGACGCCCAATATTCCGATATTACCGATATGATGATGACCGCAAGCATTCATGCAACCAGAAATCTTGATTTGAATATTGCCCACGGCTTGCAATTCATCCGGATCTCTAAATCGATTTTGAATTTCATGCGCGATGGGTATAGACGTGGTATTAGCGAGACTGCAATATTCGACTCCAGGGCAGCAAATAATGTCTTGCACCGTATCTATATTTGCTTCTGATAAATTTGTGTCGGACAGATCTTTCCACAAATGAACAAGATTACTTTTGTGAACCAGGGGTAGCAGAAGATTTTGTGTATGGGTAGTTCGTATTTGGCCTCCACTATACTTGTCGGCAATATGTGCTACGAATCGCATTTCAGTAGCAGTGATATCTCCAGGCGCCCGATCGGGATGCTTGAGAGAGATATAAAGAGATTTGTAATCCCTGAATTTCGTGTTCAGGGTGTTTTTTTCCAGCCATCTCGCATATTTTTTATGCTGATGGCCTTCCAGTCTAATGCCGTTCAATTTTATCGCATCAGGGAACACCCCTTGAAACCGTTTTTTTACTGTCAATATGTCGATCGTATTATGTGATAGTGTTTCTGTGCTCAGGGTCCGAAACACACGCTCAACATTCGATCTAAAGATATCGATACCTACACTTCTGACCAAAATCTTGATTCGCGACTTATATTTATTATCCCTCCTCCCGTTAAGATTGTAGACTCGGAGTATAGCCTCGAGATAAGTAAGCAGATCCGATTTAGGCAGGAAGGGCTTCATTATGCTTGCTACAACGGGTGTACGGCCGAGCCCGCCACCCACATGAACTTCGAATCCAATTTCACCCTCTTCGTTCTTTAGCAATCTCAAGCCTATATCATGAGCCAAAATAGCGGCCCGATCTGTGGGTGAACCAGTGAATGCGATTTTAAATTTTCGCGGCAGGTATTGAAATTCTGGATGTATAGTTGCCCATTGCCGCACCAGCTCACACCAGGGCCGCGGGTCTTCTACTTCGTTTGAGTCTATCCCCGCTAAATGATCGCAGGTAATATTTCTGATGCAATTACCGCTGGTCTGGATCGCATGCATCTGAACAGATGCCAATTTCTCCAGAATATCGGGTACTTGCTTTAACTGAACCCAGTTGAACTGAATATTCTGTCTTGTCGTAATATGACCAAAATCTTTATCATAGGACTCAGCAATGCCGGCGAGCATACGTAATTGTCTGGAACTCAATTCTCCATAAGGTATTGCAACTCTCAACATTGGAGCATGTCGTTGCAAGTAGAGTCCATTCATCAAACGTAGCGGACGGAATTGATCCTCGCTTAGCTTGCCTGTTAAAAATCGTTGGGTTTGATCACGAAACTGTAAAACTCGGTTGTCTACCAGTTCCTGATCTATATTTGAATAGCTGTACATTGATATCGCTCTAAAAAAAGAATTTGAAAACCAATTAGAGAAACCCCTAATTCGAGTCGGTTTTCGGGGAGCGTTATCGTGAGAAGATTAAATCTGGCAGGAGTAAAAAAATATCAACCCTGGCACGCTACGACGCCCCCCAATGTACAGATGCGACAGCACATAGGGTTTTGGTAGCAGGTGTTGGGGTGGATAGATTGCATAAGCGGGCGACATTAGCAGAAAGAAATATTGAGCGCAATTCTTTTAGCTTCATTGTTTCCTGATTTATTGCTGTTCAACTCGGACACTCAGGCACAAAGTTGATCGACCCGCAATACGGAAAATGGATAAAAGAATATGCTCTAAAGAAAACAGATTTGATGATAAGCAATTGATTTAATTAATTAAAATTGGTCGGGGCGAGAGGATTTACTCCGGGCTGTCCCTGCCCTACGCCCTTCGGGCCGTCCTGCGGACGTTCAAAATCGCATTGTTCATGGATGAACCGGTGTCGCGAAGCACAGGGATGTGCGGGAGCGGCCTCCTGGCAATTTTGTGAACCTCTAACGGTTCAAACCCTCTCGCCTGGGAGTTCTTATTTGAAAACTCTCTAAATGAATAAATCGAATATTATTAAAATTGGTCGGGGCGAGAGGATTTGAACCTCCGACCACCTGCACCCCATGCAGGTACGCTACCAGGCTGCGCTACGCCCCGATCGTTTTACTAAATAAGGTGGAGTTTGAATCTAACGTTTGAGCAGGGCGAGTAATTCTTCCAGTTCTAATAGCGTTTGTCGAATTATTTGTTGGCTTCGGCAAATATCGTCCCTGTTACCTTCGCCCTCCAGTCTTTGACGCGCGCCGCCGATAGTAAAACCTTCGTCATAAAGCAGGCCTCGAATCTGACGAATCAGTAAAACATCATGGCGTTGATAATAACGCCTGTTACCGCGCCGTTTGACGGGTTTTAGCTGCGGGAACTCCTGTTCCCAGTAACGTAGTACATGTGGTTTAACATCGCAAAGCTCGGCAACTTCCCCGATAGTGAAGTAACGCTTACCCGGTATAACTGGTAATTCGTTATTGTTGCCCGCTTCCAGCATATGCTTCCACTCTATTTTTTAATTTTTGTCCGGGACGAAACGTCACTACTTTTCGCGCAGAAATTGGTATTTCCTCGCCTGTTTTAGGATTTCGACCCGGTCTTTCGGCCTTCGATCGGGTTAAAAAATTGCCAAATCCGGATAATTTCACTTGTTGTCCAGATTCCAGGGATACTTTCACCTCTTCAAAAAACTGTTCAACTATTTCCTTAGCTTCTCTCTTGTTGAGACCAAGTTCTTCGAATAGCATTTCGGCCATATCAGCCTTGGTCAATGACATCAGGTCTCCCTCAGGAAAGCGTTATGTTGTTTTTCTAATTGTTTGAGGACTTTATCTACCAATTTATCCACATCCTCATCGACTAGAGTGCGGGAAAAGTCCTGTAAAATCAAGCCCAAAGCGACACTTTTTCGACTTTTTCTCACTTCCTTACCAGTATAGACGTCAAATACAAATACTTCCTGTAATATCTCGCTTTTTAATGAATAAATGCTATCGATCAGGTTTTGCACCGGTACATCTTGATCCACGGTTAATGCAATATCGCGTCTAATCGACGGATATTTCGACATTTCACAGAATTTAGGCAATTTTGCTGCCAAAATCGGTGTTAGTTCGCTTTCAAACACAAATACCGGTTGACTGAGTTGCAAACCTGAGATTACCGACGGGTGTAACGCACCCAGAAATCCTGTTAATTCATCATCATGGTAGAGATCTGCTCCCTGCCCCGGGTGCAATATGGGGTTGTCTGTTTTAACAAAGCGATAGTTCTCCCGATCAGATAATCTCAACACCGATTCAAGAACGCCCTTGATATCATAAAAATCGACCGGATTCGCCTTTGAATGTATACCCTCTTCATCCCTGGCACCTGTAATCATACCGGCTATATGCGGGTTCTGGCGAAGCCCATCCTTACCCGGTACAAAACACAGCCCGGTTTCAAATAGTCTGATACGAGATTGCTGGCGGTTTATATTGTGGCGCAATGCCTGCACTAGCCCGGGTAACAGGCGCGTTCGCATGATCGACATATCGGTCGATATCGGGTTGGATAATTCGAGCACAGCTTGCTGAGGATCTAGAAGCGCCTGCAATTCGGGCGCTACAAAGGAATAGGTCACGGCTTCGTAAAATCCCTGCTCGACCAGCACTTCCCTGACCCGGTTAAGGTCGACCCGGGTTTCAGAAAAACTTTCCATCGCCGCATGAGCTGCCTCGCGGGTACCCGGAATATTGTTATAGCCGATCATACGCCCGATTTCTTCGAGAAGGTCTGCTTCAATATTGATATCGAATCGGTAACTAGGCGGTAAAACCGTCCAATCTTCCCCATCTGCCTCAACTTGCATATTCAAACCTTCGAGTATCTGAATAACTTTGGCCCTGGAAACATGAACACCCAACAGACGCTCGATTCGAGCATAACGCAAGGGTACGGCTGCTACGGATGGCATCTGTGCCTGATCGCTTACGTCGATGACCGGGCCAGCCTCACCGCCTACAATCTGCAGCAGTAGTTCAGTGGCTCGATGCATCGCCCGAAGTTGCAAATCGGGATCGACACCACGCTCGAAACGGTAGGACGAAGGACTGTGGAGGTTGAGCGCTCGCGCCGCTACGACCTGCGCTTCGCCGTGCTGCTGGTGAAACCGTTGGGGCTGGGCACGCAGCCGCAGATGGCGAGCACCTGGTTCGGCGATAACATCCGTCGCCATCTCCGCAAGTCCGATCTGCCGGCGCTCTTGCAGGACGGCAGCCTGGGCGTGATCATGTCCAACTCAGCGCGGCGCGCAGCTCGGACCGTGCGACGCCGGATCGCCGGGGAGCTGGAGCAACGGGACCCCCGCGTCGGCCTCGCCTGCTTTCCCGACGACGGCCTGGACCCCGATGCGCTCCTGAAGGCAGCCGCCCAAGCCGCCGCCGCAACGGCTAAGCGCCGCGCAGCGTAAACGCCCAGCCTCCGACCGCACATCACCGGTTGACACTGACCAGTAAGTACAGGCTACCTTTCTAGGGTAGGGCGCCATCCTGGAGGATACGTGTGCTCCGGTCGGGAAGGCCCCTCCATCAGACGGTTCGTGATCTTCAGAAATTGCGATGATACCCTGATACACCCTAACCCTTAGGGTGTAGCGAATGTACAATCGCCAGAAATTAGTATTGACACAATAAAAGTATTAGTACATACTAACTCTGTCGTGAGGGAACGCCCCGCTTCGAGCGTAGGGGGCCGTGCCGAGAAAGGGAGCATCGATGTCGTACCAAACATTCCAGCGCCTACTTCCAGCGCCCGTGTGGATTGCAGCTCTTTTCGTCACGCTGCTAGCTCTGCTCCTGGTGGCGTGCGGCGGCAGCAGCGCGGGAAAGCTGACCATCTATTCAGGACGGGAGGAGAGCCTGATCGGGCCCGTCATCGAACAGTTCAGCGAGACGACAGGCATCGACGTGGCCGTGAAGTACGGTAAGAATTCCGAGCTCATCGCCACCATCCGGGAGGAGGGCGGTAACAGCCCGGCGGATATCTTCTTCGCCTCCGACCCCGGCGCACTCGGGGCCCTCTCCGACCGGTTCGCCACTCTGCCGGACGACATCCTCGGCCTAGTGAGCGAATCCTTCCGCTCTCGCGATGGGACATGGGTCGGCATCTCCGGGCGTGCGCGGGTCGTCGTCTACAACACGAACGAGCTGACCGAGGCGGACCTGCCTGACTCGATCTTCGACTTCACCGATCCCAAGTGGCAGGGGCGCATTGGCTGGGCGCCCACTAACGGCTCCTTCCAGGCGATGGTGACCGCTATGCGCCTCATCGAGGGGGAGGAGCGGACGCGCCAGTGGCTGGAGGGCATCAAGGCCAACGACCCCAAGGAGTACCCGAAGAACACGCCCATCGTCCAGGCGGCAGCGGACGGTGAGATCGACGTCGGGTTCGTCAATCACTACTACCTGTACCGCTTCCTGGCCGAGCAGGGTGAGTCCTTCTCCGCCCGTAACCACTTCCTGACGGCTGGCGACGCGGGAGGCGTCGTCCTCGTGGCGGGAGCGAGCATCCTCGATACCTCCGACAGCGTAGAGGAGGCGGAGCGGTTCCTGGAGTTCATGCTCTCGCCTGTCGCCCAGCAGTACTTCGCCGGCCAGACCTTCGAGTATCCCCTGGTGGAGGGCGCCCGGCCGCAGGTGGGCCTGATCCCCCTCTCCGAGATCGAGATCCCCGACTTAGACCTCTCGCAGCTGGTGGACCTGGAGGGGACGCTGAAGCTGCTTAGGGAGACGGGCGTACTTCCCTAGCCATGGCGGTCGAACTGGGGGCCATCGGCGCGGTAGCGCCCGCCTCGTTTCGAGAGCGGACGCTCAGTGCGCCCTGGCCGCCGCTCTTCGTGTTGGCGCCGGCCGTGCTGGTTGGGGCGGCCATGCTGCTGCCCCTCGGCTACCTGGTCTGGCGCACGCTGGGCGCAGGCCCGGAGGCGTGGGACCTGCTCGCACGCAGTCACGTCTTCGGTACGCTCTTCCGCACAACGGTGCTGGCGGCCACGGTGACGGGAGCGACCATCGCCATCGGCGTGCCGCTGGCATGGCTCACCATCCGCACCGACCTGCCGCTGCGGCGGCTGTGGGCGGTGCTCACGGTGCTCCCGCTGGTCATCCCTAGCTACGTGGGCGGCATGGTCGTCGTGGCCGCCTTGCGGCCGAAGGGGCTGCTCCAGGAGATCCTGTCCGGCCCCTTCGGCGTCGACCGGCTGCCGGAGATCTACGGCTTTCCGGGAGCGTTCCTGACCCTCGCCCTGCTGACCTATCCCTACGTACTCCTGAGCACGCGCGCGGCGCTCTGGAACGTGGACCCCGCCCTGGAGGAGGCGTCCCGCGGCCTGGGCCGAGGCGCGTGGACGACGTTTCGGAGGGTCACGCTGCCCCAGCTACGACCGGCCATCGCCGCCGGCGCCCTGCTCGTCGCGCTCTATACGCTGAGCGACTTCGGGGCGGTATCGCTCCTGCGTTTCGACTCCTTCACGCGCGTCATTTTCCTGCAATACGAGAGCGCCTTCAACCGCACGCTGGCAGCGGCCAGCTCGTTGGTGCTCGTCGCGTTGGCGCTGGGCATCCTGCTTGTGGAGGCGCGCGCCCGCGGCCGCGCACGCTACTATCGCAGCGGGGCCGGCGCCGCCCGGCGGCCCGGCGTAGTGCGGCTGGGCCGATGGCGCTGGCCGGCCCTCGCCTTCGTCGTTGCCGTCGTCGTCCTCGCCCTCGCCGCGCCGGTGTCGGTACTAGGCTATTGGCTGGTGCGGGGCGTCCAGGCGGGCGAGCCGCTGCGGCTAGTGGGCGATGGCGCCCTGAACTCGCTGTACG
>JADFMY010000074.1 GCA_022563685.1 Pseudomonadota bacterium
CCCGATCAAAACCTGGTCGAGACGTTCGATGATCGTGCCGGACATGGTCGGCCTGACCATAGCGGTGCATAACGGCAGACAGCATGTGCCGGTGTTGATTAATGAAAATATGGTGGGACACAAGTTGGGTGAGTTTTCCCTGACGCGAACCTTCCGTGGCCATATTGTCGATAAGAAAGCGAAGAACAGGTAAGGCAAATGCAAACTAGTGCAAAACATCGTCATGCCAAAATCTCGGCGCAAAAATGCAGGCTCGTGGCAGACCAGCTCAGGGGAATGCCGGTCGACCGGGCCTTGACACTATTAAACTTCAGCAACAAGAAAGCCGCGGTTATGTTGCGTAAAGTGCTAGAATCGGCGATTGCCAACGCGGAACATAATGATGGTGCGGACATCGACGAGCTGAAAATATCGTCGATATTCGTCGATCAGGGTCCGAGTGCGAAACGCATGCGTGCGCGCGCCAAAGGGCGTGGCAACAGAATTTTGAAACGTACCAGTCACATCACCGTGACCGTTGCGGACAGCTAAAGAGGCACAGATGGGGCAAAAAGTACATCCTACAGGTTTCCGACTCGGCATTGCGACCGACTGGACATCGAAGTGGTACGCGGATTCCGGACAATTCGCCGATTATCTCGCCGAAGACCTGAGAATTCGCGACTACCTGAAAAAGAAACTGTCGCAGGCAGCGGTGAGCCGCATCCAGATTTCACGTCCAGCCAAGTCAGTCGCTGTCACGATTCATACCGCGCGCCCCGGTATTATCATCGGTAAGAAAGGTGAAGACATCGAAAAGTTACGCGTCGAAGTCGCCTCGCTGGTATCGGTACATATCAATAATGTAAAGATCAATATCGAAGAGATCCGTAAGCCCGAACTGGACGCTCAACTGGTCGCCGAGGGTATAGCTTCGCAGCTTGAGCGCCGTGTTATGTTTCGCCGTGCGATGCGTCGTTCGGTCACCAACGCGATGCGTATTGGCTCGGAAGGTATCAAGATCAATGTATCAGGTCGGCTCAACGGCGCAGAAATCGCTCGAAACGAATGGTATCGGGAAGGTCGTGTGCCTTTGCACACGCTGCGTGCGGACGTCGATTATGGTTTCGCCGAAGCGCTTACGACTTACGGCATCCTGGGTGTCAAGGTATGGATATACAAGGGCGAAGTGTTCGATTTGAAAACCAAGCATTCAGGCAAGGCCGGGCAAGCGGGTAAGTAAGAGAGTTAATTATGTTACAGCCTAAAAGAACAAAATTCAGAAAACAGTTTAAGGGTCGTAATCGAGGCCTCGCGACCACTGGTGCTAAGGTCAGTTTTGGCGAATTCGGGCTCAAGGCCGTCGGGCGTGGAAGAATTACCGCTCGCCAGATCGAGGCAGCTCGGCGTGCGATGACCCGTCATGTCAAACGTGGCGGCAAGATCTGGATTCGTGTATTTCCAGATGTGCCGATATCCAAAAAACCCCTTGAAGTGCGCATGGGTAAGGGTAAGGGCAACGTCGAATACTGGGTTTGTAAAATACAGCCCGGACGTGTGCTGTATGAAATGGAAGGAGTCCAGGAGGGAGTCGCCCGTGAGGCGTTTCGGCTCGCTGCGGCCAAGCTGCCGTTCAAGACAACATTTGTTTCCAGGCAGGTTATGTGATGGACGTATCGGAATTGAAATCGAAAACCGGGCAGGAATTGCGCGACGAATTAACCGCGCTGCTGCGTGAGCAGTTCAATCTGCGTATGCAAAAAGGTATTAATCCTGATGGCATTCGTCCGGACCAGTTCTCGAAAGTGCGCAAGAATATCGCCAGGGTAAAAACAGTGATGAATGCCAATCGAAGCGGTGAGCAGTCATGAGTGCATCGAAGGTTTTAAGAATTCAGACCGGATCGGTGGTGAGTGACAAGATGGATAAATCGGCCACAATACTGATCGAGAGAAAGGTCAAGCACCCGATTTATGGCAAGTTTGTGAAGAAATCGACCAAACTGCATTTCCATGACGAAAATAACGAGTGCGGTGTCGGCGATACCGTGCAGATTACCGAATGCCGCCCGTTGTCCAGGACTAAATCCTGGACCCTGGTGAAAATAGTAGAAAAGGCCAATTAGGCTAGACAGGTAAACAATTATGATTCAAATGCAAACAGTTTTGAACGCGGCAGATAACAGCGGTGCGCGCAAGATGCAATGCATCAAGGTGCTCGGTGGGTCGAAGCGGCGTTACGCGGCCATCGGCGACATCATCAAGGTAAGCATCAAGGATGCGATCCCGCGTGGCAAAGTCAAAAAGGGCGAGGTTTACAACGCCGTGGTGGTAAGAACCGCGAATGGTGTACGCCGCCCCGACGGTTCGCTGATCAGATTCGATAGTAATGCGGCGGTTATTCTAAATAACAACCTGCAACCCATCGGTACGCGTATTTTTGGCCCGGTAACGCGCGAATTACGCGGCGAAAAATTCATGAAAATTATCTCGCTTGCACCAGAAGTGCTCTAGTGATCAATAATCGAGAATCAGCTTATGCACAAGATTAAGAAAGGTGATGAAGTCGTTGTCATAGCGGGCCGTAGTAAGGGCCGGCGCGGCAATGTATTGAAACAACTGGATGATGGCCGATTGCTGGTGGAAAACGTCAACATGGTAAAAAAACACGTCAAGGGCAATCCACGCTCTGGCGAAAGCGGCGGTATCATCGAACAGGAAGCACCGATTCAACGCTCCAATGTAATGATGTTCAATCCGAATACGCAGAAAGGCGACCGGGTTGGTTTCAGAACCCTGGAAGACAATCGTAAGGTTCGCTATTTCAAGTCGAACGGCGAAGTTATCGATATTTAGGAATAGTAATGACCAGACTGGAAAAATATTTTAAAGACACGGTCGCGAAGGACCTGCAACAGCAGTTTTCCTATTCGTCGAGCATGCAGATTCCGCGCGTGTCGAAAATTACCCTCAACATGGGGATTGGTGAAGCTTCTCAGGACAAGAAAATCATCGACCACGCCCTTAAAGATTTGACCCTGATAGCCGGCCAGAAGCCGGTAGTGACAGTGGCGAAAAAAGCGATTGCGGGATTCAAGATTCGTGAAGGCATGCCTATCGGCTGCAAGGTCACGCTGCGTCGAGATAAAATGTACGAATTCATGGACCGGCTGATCAATTTTTCGATTCCGCGAATTCGTGATTTCCGTGGGTTGAGCGCCAGGGCGTTTGATGGGCAGGGTAACTACAACATGGGTATTACCGAGCAGATCGCTTTTCCAGAAGTCGATTACGACAAGATCGACAAGTTGCGTGGTTTGAATATATCTATCACCACCACGGCGCGCACCGACGAAGAAGGCCGAGCGCTGCTGGCTGCTTTTCAATTTCCTTTCAAACAGCAATAATCGAGATTAATTTATGGCTAAAAATTCTATGATTCAGCGTGAATTAAAGCGCAGCAAAATGGTCGCTCGCTACGCTGAAAAGAGAAATGCGCTGAAGGCTACGATCAAGAGCGCCGACTCCAGTTTCGACGAGAGAATGGTCGCGGGCGAAGCCCTGCAAAAACTACCGAGAGATTCTGCTCCAGTACGACAGCACAATCGTTGCCGTATTACCGGAAGACCCCATGGTGTTTACCGCAAATTTAGACTATGCCGAAACAAGATCCGTGAAGCCGCAATGCGTGGCGATATTCCCGGCCTGGTCATGGCGAGCTGGTAAGAGAAAATACGATGAGCCTACAAGATCCGATTTCAGACATGTTGACCCGCGTGCGCAACGCGCAGAAAGCGCACAAGGTCAGCGTCGTAATGCCTTCCTCGAAGCAAAAGGTCAGTGTCGCCACTGTGCTTAAGGATGAAGGATATATCACCGATTTCAAGGTGTCCGAGGATTTGAAGAAAGAACTCACGATCGAGCTGAAATACTATCAGGGTAAGCCTGTGATCGAGAGCATTAAACGAATCAGCCGCCCTGGCCTGCGAATTTTCAAGGCAAAAGATGAACTCCCATTGGTCAACGGTGGTCTGGGGATTTCGATCATATCGACTTCCAGGGGTTTGATGTCCGATAGACAGGCGAGAGCAGCCGGTCATGGCGGCGAAGTCATCTGTTTGGTCGTATAGGGTCATATAGGATCATATAGGTAAGTAAAAACAAGATGTCTAGAATTGCAAAACAACCGGTCGAGATACCCAGTGGTGTAGAGGTCAGTATCGATGGTCGTGAACTCTCAGCCAAAGGGCCGAAAGGAAACCTTTCGGTGACATTGCACGCTAGTGTCAATGTCACGCAAGACGGGAATATATTGTCGTTTTCGCCCAGGGATGATGAAAAGTCCTCCATGGCATTAGCCGGAACCATGCGCGCGGTAGTGAACAATATTGTCGCCGGTGTATCGACCGGGTACGAGAAGAAGCTGGTGCTGGTTGGTGTTGGGTACCGGGTCCAGTTGCAGGGTAAAAATCTGAAGTTATCGCTTGGATTATCGCACCCGGTGAATTACGCAGTACCCGAAGGTATCGAAGTCGAAACGCCCAGCGCAACGGAAATCACCGTGCGCGGTTGCAGTAAGCAACAGGTGGGACAGGTGTGCGCAGAAATTCGCGCCTTCAGGCCGCCCGAGCCGTATAAGGGTAAGGGTGTCAAGTACCTCGATGAACAAATCGTCAGAAAAGACGCGAAGAAGAAGTAGGCTGATCATGGATAAAAAATCATCTCGATTGAGACGTTCGCGCCGCACACGCGCAAGAATCGCGACGCTTGGTGTCGATCGTCTGGCTGTGCACCGCACGCCACGACACACCTATGCGCAAGTATTCTCGGGTGAAACCGGTAGTGTGGTAGTGGCCACTTCGACCCTGGCCGCCGAGGTCAGGAAATTGATCAGGTATTCGGGCAACGTCGATGCCGCCGCAGTCGTCGGAAAAGTGATTGCGGATAAGGCCAAAAAGGCGGGGATCGAATCCGTCGCCTTCGATCGGTCTGGTTTCAAGTATCACGGCAGGGTAAAGGCACTGGCCGACGCTGCGCGTGAAAACGGTTTAAAATTTTAAGCGTGTTTATAGCTGGAGTATCGAATGGCAGATCATAGAAATTCAAAAGCAGGCGACGATCTGACGGAAAAGCTGGTTGCAGTGAATCGTGTTGCCAAGGTAGTCAAAGGCGGCCGCCAGTTTGGATTCACCGCCCTGACAGTGGTCGGTGATGGTAACGGAAAAGTTGGCTATGGTTACGGCAAGGCGCGCGAAGTTCCACTTGCGATTCAAAAGGCAATGGAGAAAGCACGTGCCAACCTGGTCACGGTTTCGATCAGGAACGGAACCCTGCAATATCCGCTCAAAGGACGCCACGGTGCGGCAAAAGTATATATGCAGCCTGCGTCTGAAGGTACCGGTGTAATAGCAGGCGGCGCGATGCGTGCAGTGTTTGAAGCCGTCGGTGTGCACAATGTACTGGCTAAATGTAATGGTTCGCGTAACCCGATTAATCTGGTCAAAGCAACCATTAGCGGCTTACAAAACATGAAGTCGCCAGAAGATATCGCCGCCAAGCGTGGCAAAACGGTTGAGGAAATCTCAGGTTAAGCGTTATGGTTGAAGCAGAAAAAACCGTTAACAAGGCGGCAAGAAAATCAGTAGAGAAAGCGGCGACCAATGCCGTAAATAAGGTTGCGGCCCAGTCGGTAGAGAAGCCCGTAAAGAAGGTCGCAAAGGCTCATGTCAAGAAAGCGGCCGCAGCGGCGCCTGAAAAGAAGGTGGCTAAGGCAGCCGAAAAGAAAGCGGCTAAAACGTCGGCCGGGGAATCGGCCAAACTGTTAAGCCTGACCCTGATCCGTAGTAGACACGGCAGGCTGGCTGCGCATAAAGCCTGTATTGCGGGCCTGGGGTTGCGAAAGATGCACCAGACTGTGCAAGTGATCGATACACCCGAAAACAGGGGCATGATTAATAAGGTGCACTACCTGTTGAACGTCGAGGAACTGTGATGTACCTGAATACCTTAAAACCCGCGAAGGGCTCGAACAAGGCATCGAAGCGTGTCGGTCGTGGTATCGGCTCGGGTACGGGCAAGACCTGCGGCCGCGGCCACAAGGGGCAGAATTCCCGCTCCGGTGGTGGTGTGCGGGTTGGATTTGAAGGCGGTCAAATGGCATTGCACATGCGCCTGCCAAAATTCGGTTTTAGCTCACGGGTGTCAAGATACTCGACCGAAGTGCGCCTCAGCGAAATTGAGTTATCGGGTTTGGAATCGATCACTCTGGCGACCCTGATCGAGGCAAAAATTGTTCCCCAGCAGACAAAAAAAGCCAAGATTATCCTGTCAGGTAAGCTGTCACGCAAAGTTACCGTGGGTGGCGGGGTGTTAGCTACTACGGGTGCGAAAGCCGCAATCGAAAAAGCTGGCGGCAAAGTAGAGCGTAGAGCAGAGTAGACATATCGTGGCCCGTCCTTCCTCATCACAACTAGCCAATAGTCTTACAGGTGGCAACCTGAGCGAACTAAGAAAGCGTATTTTCTTTTTGCTCGGCGCGTTGATCGTCTTTCGTATCGGTACCTTTATCCCGATTCCGGGCATAGATATTAATGTGATGCGGGAAGTTTTCGATCAGCAGAGAAGCGGCATTCTGGGCATGTTTAATATGTTTTCGGGCGGCGCTCTGGAGCGTATGTCTATTTTTGCCTTAGGAGTTATGCCCTATATTTCGGCGTCGATCATCATGCAGTTAATGAGCGTTTCGATACCGACTTTGCAGCAGCTTAAAAAAGAGGGTGAATCGGGACGCCGCAAGATTACCCAGTACACTCGCTATGGCACGGTAGTGCTTGCAACCTTTCAGTCGATCGGTATCGCGGTAGCCCTGTCCGGGCAAAGTTCGGGCGCCAATGCGCTGGTTATCAATCCCGGGACATCGTTTATTTTTACCGCGGCGGTAACCCTGGTGACAGGCACCCTGTTCCTGATGTGGCTGGGCGAGCAGATCACCGAACGCGGCGTCGGCAATGGTATTTCGATGCTGATTTTTGCCGGCATCGTTGCCGGTCTCCCTTCGGCGATAGGCAATACATTCGAACTGGTGCGAACCGGAGAATTGAATTCGATCGTCATTTTAGGAATATTTATTGGTGTCCTGGGCGTGACCTTTTTCGTCGTGTTCGTCGAACGCGGACAGCGGCGCATTACGGTCAACTATGCGAAACGCCAACAGGGGCGCAAAATGTATGCTGCACAAAGCAGCCATTTGCCATTGAAACTCAACATGGCTGGTGTCATACCGCCCATTTTCGCCTCAAGTATCATTTTGTTTCCAGCCACCCTCGGGAGCTGGTTTGGGCAAGCTGAAGGCATGCGCTGGTTACAGGACCTGGCGGCGACCATATCGCCTGGCCAGCCTCTGTATATTATGTTATATGCGAGCGCGATTTTCTTCTTTTGTTTTTTCTATACCGCGTTGGTATTTAATCCGAAAGAGACCGCGGATAACCTGAAAAAATCGGGTGCGTTTATTCCTGGCATCAGACCCGGAAACCAGACTGCGAACTACATCGATGGGGTGATGACGCGCCTGACCCTGGTTGGCGCGATGTACATTACCAGCGTGTGTCTGCTGCCGGAGTTTCTGATTTTATTCTGGAACGTGCCATTTTATTTCGGTGGCACATCCTTGTTAATCATCGTCGTTGTGGTGATGGATTTTATGTCGCAGGTGCAAGCGCATTTGATGAGCCACCAATATGAAGGCTTGATGAAGAAGTCGAATTTTAAAGGTTATGGCGGTGCAGGAGCCGTGCGTTAGGACTTTGTAGTCCAGGGCAAAAGGTACAGATATGAAAGTGAGAGCTTCCGTTAAAAAGATGTGCAAAAACTGTAAGATCATTCGCCGCAATGGTGCGGTACGAGTGATTTGTAAAGACCCGCGCCACAAGCAGCGCCAGGGTTAACAGGCAGTTATTAGATGATTGATTTTTTACCGGCCGGCAGCTAGAATCTGCGCCCGTTTTAGTCCGTTTAACTTAGGAGAATCTGTTTTTATGGCTCGTATTGCTGGTGTAAACATACCGGATAACAAGCATACAGTGATTGCTTTGAGGGCAATTTTTGGCATAGGCGCGACACGCGCCGCTACCATCTGTAGCGAGACCGGAATCAACCCCGAGACCAAGGTTCGAGATCTAAGCGAAGGACAACTGGAACAAATTCGATCGAAGGTCGATGGTATTCCGATAGAGGGTGACCTTCGTCGTGAAATATCCATGAATATCAAGCGCTTAATGGATCTGGGTACGAACCGTGGCATACGCCATCGTCGTGGTCTGCCTGTACGTGGGCAGCGTACCAAAACCAATGCACGTACACGCAAGGGGCCCAGGCGCCCATTAAAACGATAGGCTAAAGAGATATGGCTGATAAATCACCTCGTTCGAAGAAGAAAGTCAAACGCGTCGTGTCAGACGGTGTTGCGCATATCCACGCCACCTTTAATAACACGATCGTGACCATTAGCGACCGTCAGGGTAACACCCTGACATGGGCCACCGCTGGTGGCTCCGGTTTTCGTGGGTCACGCAAGAGTACACCGTTCGCTGCACAGGTGGCAGCCGAGAAAGCGGGTCATGCGGCTCAGGAAATGGGCATGAAAAACCTGGAAGTGATGGTCAAGGGTCCAGGCCCGGGCCGTGATTCTGCGGTACGAGCCCTGAATGCGATCGGTTTCAAAATTTCCCGAATCGATGACGTGACGCCTATTCCGCACAATGGATGCCGGCCACCAAAGAAACGTCGCGTATAGGCAGGACTAGATTATGGCAAAATATATAGGACCAAAATGTAAACTGATGCGTCGAGAAGGCTCTGATTTGGGCCTCAAGTCATCGCGGCGCGCAGTCGATACCAAGTGCAAGATCGACAATCCACCCGGAATGCACGGGGTGGGAACTCGCAGACCGAGGGTGTCGGACTATGGTGTGCAGCTACGCGAAAAGCAAAAGCTGAGAAGAATATACGGCGTTCTGGAAAGGCAGTTTAGAAACTACTACAAGGAAGCATCGCGCCTGAAAGGTTCGACCGGTGAAAACCTGTTGCAACTGCTGGAATCGCGGCTGGACAACGTGGTGTACCGCATGGGCTTTGCTTCTACCCGTGCCGAAGCCCGCCAACTGGTGAGCCACAAGGCGATACAGGTAAACGGGGCTACCGTGAATGTGGCGTCCTATGTCGTACATCCATCCGATGTAATCAGTGTGCGCGAGAAGTCGCGTAAGCAGGCGCGTATTGGCGAGGCCATGGCGCTGGCCGAACAGACTGGGTTCCCAGGTTGGCTTGATGTCAATCACAGCAAGTTTGAAGGTATTTTCACCGCCTTCCCACTACGCAGCGAACTGCCGGCAGATATCAACGAGCAGCTGATCGTTGAACTTTACTCTAAATAATTAACGGGTCGATTTATGTCAACAAAAATGTATTCTGATTTGCTCAAGCCGAAGCAGGTGAAGGTCGAAGAACAGCAGGCCTACCACGCCAAGGTTTCGATCGAACCGCTGGAAAGAGGCTTTGGGCACACACTCGGTAATGCGCTGAGAAGAATCCTGCTGTCCTCGATCTCCGGTTGCGCGATCGTTGACGTGAAGATCGATGGTGTACTGCATGAATACACCACCATCGATGGTATTCAGGAAGACGTGATCGATATCCTGTTAAACCTGAAGGGTGTCGGACTCATCATGCATTCTAAGGATGAAGCGACTCTGAGCATTAGCAAAAAAGGGCCAGGGGTGGTGACTGCCGGAGATATCCAGCTAGATCACGACATCGAAGTGGCCGATCCGGATCACGTGATCGCCACTTTAACCAAAGCGACTGAATTTAATGCCTCTTTGCACGTGATGAGAGGTAGAGGTTACCAGGCAGCCAACACACGCCAGATTTCAGAAGAAGATGCGGCGCTCGGTCATTTGCAACTCGATGCTTCGTTTTCACCGGTAAGAAAAATTGCCTACAGTGTCGAAACGGCGCGGGTCGAACAGCGTACCGACCTCGACAAGCTGATCATCGATATCGAAACCAATGGCACCATCGACCCGGAAGAAGCGATCCGAATTGCCGGCAGTATCCTCAAAGACCAGTTGTCGGTATTCGTCAATCTTGAAGGATCCGATGAAGTGGAAGAAGTGGAACCCGAGTCATTGATCGATCCAATTCTGCTGCGCCCGGTCGACGATCTGGAACTGACCGTGCGCTCCGCCAACTGCCTCAAGGCAGAAAACATTTACTATATTGGCGACTTGATCCAGCGTACCGAAGTCGAGTTGTTGAAGACGCCAAACCTGGGTAAAAAGTCGCTCACCGAGATCAAGGATGTACTGGCATCCTACAGCCTGTCGCTGGGTATGCGCCTGGAGAACTGGCCACCTGCCAGTCTCGAAAACGACAGCAAGTTAGCGAGTTAACAGAGGTTTAGAAAATGCGACATCGTAATAGCGGGCGTCAACTGAACCGCAATAGCACACATCGTAAAGCCATGTTCCAAAATATGGCTGCATCGCTGTTTGATCACGAAGTGATTAAAACAACCCTGCCCAAAGCCAGGGAGTTGCGTCGTGTTGCAGAACCGTTAATCACGCTCGCCAAGGTAGACAGTGTAGCCAACCGCCGGTTAGCCTTCAGCCGCATGCGCGACAAGGCTATGGTGGGAAAGTTGTTTTCAGACCTCGGTCCACGTTATAAGGAACGTCCAGGCGGATACCTGCGAATCCTCAAATGCGGGTTCCGTCCCGGTGACAAGGCCCCAATGGCCTATGTCGAACTGGTAGATCGCCCCCAACCCTCCGAAGACGAATAGTTATTTTATTGGGGTCAGATCACGATTAATGGCCATTAATCGTGATCTGACCCCAATAAAATTAATTCAAGCAGCTCGTCGCGTTTGTCTTCCATCAATCCTTTATCGCCGCGGGACTCGACGTTCATACGCAATAGAGGTTCGGTATTGGAAGTCCTCAGGTTAAATCGCCACTGACCAAAGTCCATACTCAGGCCATCGATTTCATCTAGTTGGTGATCTTCCCCGCTAAAGTGTGCCTTCACCGATTCGATAACAGCCGCGGCGTTGTCGACGGTCATATTAATTTCACCGCTCACGGGATAAGCCTCTATCCTTTCGTCCACCAGCTCGGCGAGGGTTTTGTCCTGTGACGACATGATTTGTGTCAGGAGTAGCCAGGGGATCATACCGCTGTCGCAATAGCCAAAATCTCGAAAATAGTAGTGGGCGCTCATTTCGCCGCCATAAATTGCATTCACTTCACGCATTTTTTCCTTGATAAAAGCGTGTCCGGCCTTGCTTTGGAGTGCCTGGCCTGAATTTTGTTCCACCAGCTCGATCGTGTTCCAGGTGAGCCTCGGGTCGTACACGACTATTTCTCCAGGATTCTGACTGAGTATCTGCGCGCCGAGCAGGCCGACTATATAGTAGCCTTCGATGAAGCGCCCCTTATGGTCGAATAAAAAGCAACGGTCAAAATCGCCATCCCAGGCGATACCGATATCGGCTCGATGCTGTATTACCGCCTCGATAGTGGGGATACGACCTTCGGGAAGCAACGGGTTGGGAACGCCGTTTGGAAACCGGCCATCGGGTTCATGCTGTATTTTAATGAACTCGAATGGCAGCGCGGGTTCGAGCAAATCGACTATTGGACCGGCGCCACCGTTGCCTGAATTAACCACTATTTTGAACGGCTTCAAAGACCCGATATCGCCCAGGTAGCCCAGCAGGTGTTCGATGTAAGCTGCATTCAAATCAGTAGGGATCAGGCTTCCTTTCGACCCTGAAGGGGTAAACGATGCTTCTTCGGCGATACGGCGGATGTCCTGCAGGCCGCTGTCGGCGCTAATCGGTCTAGCCCCATGACGTACGAATTTCAGGCCATTGTAATCCACCGGGTTATGGCTCGCGGTAATCATGATGCCACCGTCGAGATGCTGGTGAAACGTTGCAAAGTAAACCATTTCGGTGCCGCACAGGCCAAGGTCGAGCACATTGACGCCGCTATCGAGTAAACCTTGTGACAGGGCCTCGAACAGGCTATCGCTACTGAGCCGCACATCGCGTCCAACCGCAACCTGCTGGGGTTGAATAAATTCGGCGTAGGCTCGCCCAATACGATAAGCGATATCTTCGTTCAGGTCGTCAGGAACCTTGCCACGCGCATCGTAAGCTTTAAAACAGTTAATTTTTTTTGTCACTTCGTGTTTCTCATGATGTATTAGTCCCGTAGTCCCGTAGGTTGGGGTGAGGCACGAACCCCAACAAATTGATTCGGATTAATCATGTTGGGGTTCCTGATGTCACCCCAACATACAAATGACCATTCATTTTAGCATCGATTTAAGATATTGCCCGGTATACGAACGTTCGACTTCGGCCACCTGTTCAGGCGTACCGGCGGCAATAATTTCACCCCCTTTATCGCCGCCTTCGGGGCCCAGGTCTATGACCCAGTCGGCGGTTTTGATCACGTGCATATTATGCTCGATCACCGCGATGGTATTGCCATGGTCGCGCAATCGGTGCAATACCCCGAGTAATTGTTCGATGTCGTGAAAATGCAAACCAGTCGTGGGTTCGTCGAGGATGTACAGCGTACGGCCGGTATCCCGCTTCGACAATTCGCGTGAAAGTTTGACCCGCTGCGCCTCGCCGCCGGAAAGCGTGGTCGCATTCTGGCCCAGGGTTATATAGCCCAGGCCCACGTCCATCAGGGTGTCGAGCTTACGCTTCAGTACCGGTATCGCGCTGAAAAATGCGCTGGCGTCTTCTACCGTCATTTCGAGCACCTGGCGGATCGATTTGCCTTTGAAGAGAATATCCAGCGTTTCACGGTTATATCGCTTGCCCTTGCAGACATCGCAGGTGACATAGACATCGGGTAGAAAATGCATTTCGACTTTGGTGACCCCGTCACCCTTGCAAGCCTCGCAACGACCGCCTTTGACGTTAAAACTGAATCGACCCGGTTTGTATCCGCGTGAGCGGGCTTCCTGGGTGCCCGAAAACAGATCGCGGATCGGCGTAAACAGGCCGGTGTAGGTCGCCGGGTTGGAGCGTGGTGTGCGGCCGATCGGGCTCTGGTTGATATCGATTA
>JADFMY010000075.1 GCA_022563685.1 Pseudomonadota bacterium
GGCCGGTAGGGTTTCCAATGTAAGCCGCTTGCGTCCTGCCTGCGGGCCCACCGCGATGCGATAGGTGGTCGCTCCTGCGCATCCTGCGCCCGCGACATTTGTGATTCCCTTCACATCATCGAATGGCCCAGTAACTGATTCATCGGATCTTCGGGGACCGCATCCGTAACCAGGTAACTGTTCTCGGCATCCCGCTCCAGCAGACCCTGCCGTTCCAGAAAACGGCTAACGCGGTGGGCGATCGTTTGGGCCAGTTGCGTAAGTTCCTGGCTGGTCGGCGATCTGACCCAGCGAAATCGGGTAGTGCTTCGACACCAACTGATAGAGTAGCGTCTTCTCGGGTCGATGGCGCTGATAGAGAAAAGCGCCGGAGGCCTCACAGGCGTTCCTTGCCTTGCCAATGGTGGGCATGATTCGCTTCCATGCGATTCAGAGTGAAAGTCGAGTCTAGCGGTATGTAAAGGGCCGGTTAGGGCAGAGGCCGTATGAAAACTATTTGCGAGAAATTTTTGTGGTAAATGTAGTCTCGATATTGGTTCATTTTGGCAGTAGTGTGGGTAATGCAAATTAATATCAGTGTGAATTTTAATTGACTGTGGAAATTATTTTTTAGATCGAACTAACTTTTGGAGTTTTCACACAGCCTGTGCACTAAGCCGACCCTGGGCGATTAAATCTGAAGGTCCGCTTTCCCGATAGCTGAGCCCCTAATAGTCACCGAGCAAGAGATCGATGATATTGTTGGTCGGCTTGATTGTGCGATCACTAGAGCTATGGCCAACCATTCTATTGGGATAGATTTCAGTCATTCGAGCTCACTCGCGGCCGATAATTAATGCAATCATCTGGCGTGAGGGGCTGTCAGTAGGCGGTGTGTGCTCCATTCCGGATTGACATGACCTGCTGACAAAACGTCATACACTGAAAAATGCCCAACCTCCAGTCATTCGAGCCAGATATCTAACGACGAAAGTTGCTTATATTGGTGTTAGATGCAGCCAATAAGTCAAACCATGTCGGCTGACAAAGTCAGATGCCGTTATTGAGTCGCCTCCTAATAATGTTGACTCGAAATGAGGAAGAGCCTATATTCCTATGACAAATCTCCCACCCTCCCCCGGGGCCAAAGGTGTTTCTCGGGTTTCCGAATGCCTGGGGGATTTCATAACAATATATAGCTATAAGAACTTCAACAGGAGGCACCATGTTTAAGAAAATCACTATTGCAGCAGCGCTAACAGCGTTCATTTCAGCATCGTTCTTTACCTCGGTCAGCGCGCAGAAAGGCTCGTACGTGTTGCAGCGAATCATAGACCGCGGCTCCATCAATATGGGTCACCGGGAAGCGTCAGTACCCTTTGCCTACATCAAAGACGGTAATGTACAGGGCTACTCGATTGACCTCTGCAACATGTTCATTGAAAAGATCAAGTCTACCCTGAAAATGCCCGACCTTAAGGTCAAGCTCGTACCGGTAACCTCGCAAACGCGGCTGGCACTGATCGCCAACGGCACCATCGATATGGAGTGTGGCTCCACCACCAACAACCTGACCCGCCAGAAACAGGTCGATTACTTGCCGGTTACATTTATCACAGGTACCAAGCTCGCGAGCAAGAAGGGTTCCGGCATTACCGAGATCGAGGACATGGAAGGCAAGGTTATTGCACTCTCTCAGGGGACTACCAACGAGAAAGCAGTCAAGCGAATAATGAAAGCGCAAGGTATCAAGATCAAAATCGTCAACGTGAAGGATCACCCGCAGGCGTGGTTAGCACTGACCAGTGGTCGTGTGGATGCCTATGCGACCGACGACGTGCTGCTATACGGACTCATCAGCAAGGCCAAGAATCCGGATCAGTGGCAGGTGACCGGGCGGTTTCTGTCGTTTGATCCCTATAGCCTCATGGTGCCCCGCGACGACTCCACTTATAGACGCATTGGTACGGTGTTACTGGCCGACCTGATGCGTTCGGGCGAGATGCTCAAGATCTATGACAAGTGGTTCAACCCGGGACCGACCGGCATCAACATGCCGATAAGCGATACACTTAGAGTAGCATTCGAAATTCAGGCGCTACCGCACTAAGCATAGCAGTCCGGTGGGAGGCGGCCCTACAAGCGGCTTTCCCATCGGTCTAATATGTCGCCAGGTTGTCTGCCAGCTGCTATGGCTGATATCCAGGTCATTCCCGCGTGTGAGGGGTGCGGAATAAAAAAAAATGGTGATAAAACGCATTTTACGAATCGGTATAGGCCTCGTAATACTCCTGGTACTGACCGGATGTGCCAGCAACTTCAGGTATAATTGGCAGTGGGAGATACTCACATGCACGAGTGAAAATATCGATGCGGGGTGTATCGGGCCCTATCTCCTTTGGATTCTTCAAGGGCTCGGTTGGACCCTCGCTGTCGCCTCGGCGGCCTGGGTAATCGCCTTCTCCCTGGGCTCGATCATCGGTATCCTGCGCACACTTACCGAGCCGATACTGTGGGTTGTCCCCGGCATCAAATCACCCTGGTACTTTAGACTTGGGCCAGTCGGTACCACGAAAGGAAAAATTACCGTTGACCTGGGCTGGTTCCTGCACGGATTTGCCAATGCATATGTCACTTTGTTTCGCAACGTGCCGCTACTGGTGCAACTGTTTCTCTGGTACTTTGTTTTCCCCGAGATCATTCCACATGAAGCAGGGATGTGGCTAAAGCGAGGCATGCCTTTACCTGAATTCTGGACCGCTGTAGTCTGCCTCGGCCTGTACACAGCCTCTCGGGTGGCTGAACAGGTCCGAGCCGGTATTAACTCGATTAGCAAGGACCAGACATACGCGGCCATGGCTATCGGCCTCAGGCCGGCCCAGGTCTATCGTTACGTATTGTTGCCGGTGGGTTTTCGGATCATCATTCCACCGCTCACCAGCGATTTTCTGGGTGTTTTCAAAAACTCATCCCTGGCCCTGACCATCGGTGTTCTCGAGCTGACGGCGATGACCCGCCAGATCGAAGAATACAGCTATGCAGGTTTCGAGGCCTTTACCGCCGCCACATTCCTTTACATCGCGGTCACCGGTATTGTCATGTGGGGCATGAGCATCGTCGAGAGACGGGCTCGTATCCCAGGCATGATTTCATTAGAGGCCAAGTGATATGGAAAGCGGATTCGACTTCCACATCGTGTATCACTCGATTCCCTTCCTCGCCAAGGGTATGTGGCTGACACTGGTATTGACCTTCCTGGGTATATGCGGTGGTCTTGTGTTCGGTACTTTGCTGGCCCTGTGCCGATTGGGGAAATATCGGGTACTGGCGTTCGTCGCCGGGTCTTATGTCAACTTCTTCCGTTCGATGCCTCTTATCCTGGTGATTTTCTGGTTTTACTTCCTGATACCATTGATAGTTGGTGCCGAAGTGGGGGCCTTCCAGTCGGTTCTGATCGCCTTCATCATGTTCGAGGCGGCCTACTATTGCGAGATCATGCGCGCCGGCATCCAGAGCGTGACGTTGGGGCAGGTTTATGCCGGTGAAGCCCTGGGCCTGACCTACAGGCAAAATATGCAATTTGTTATACTACCCCAGGCATTTCGCAACATGATCCCGATCCTGATCAGCCAGGCGATCGTACTGTTCCAGGATACCGCATTGGTCTACGTGGTTGGATTGAGAGACTTCCTGTATAGCGCCGAAATCATCGCCAACTCGGAAAACCGGTTGATGGAGATGTACATTACGGTCGCTATCGTCTACTTCGTGATCTGCTTGTACGCGCAGATTAAAGTTCGCAACCTACAGAAAAGATTCTCTCATGATTGAAACCAAGAATACGACGAGTAAAGACGGCGTCGGCATGATACAGATGGACCAGGTCGGCAAGTGGTATGGCGATTTTCAGGTTCTTATCAATTGCTCGACCTCGGTCGACAAAGGGGAAGTAGTGGTCATCTGCGGCCCTTCAGGTTCAGGCAAGAGTACCCTGATCAAGGTGGTCAATGGCCTCGAACCATTTCAGGAAGGCAGTATTACCTTCGACGGCATCTCGGTTGGTGACCTCACCACAGACCTGCCAAAGCTACGCTCACAAATCGGCATGGTGTTCCAGAACTTCGAGCTGTTCCCGCACCTGTCGATCATCGAGAACATCAATCTGGCGCAGCTCAAGGTGTTGGGCCGCGAGGACGAGGAAGCGAGGAACCGCAGCATGGAACTACTCGAACGGGTAGGCCTCACAGATCAGCGGGACAAATTTCCGGCGCAACTCTCGGGCGGGCAGCAGCAGCGGGTTGCCATCGCTCGTGGCCTCGCCATGGACCCCAATGCAATGCTTTTCGACGAGCCCACATCGGCGCTCGACCCGGAAATGATTAACGAGGTCCTCGACGTGATGACTGGTCTGGCCAACGAGGGCATGACCATGATGGTTGTCACGCACGAAATGGGCTTTGCCAAGCGGGTGGCCGACCGGGTGATATTTATGGATGAGGGCAGGATAGAAGAAGATTGCACCAAAGACGAGTTTTTCGGTGGCGAACGAGGCGCTCGTGCCCAGGAATTCCTGTCCAAGATTCTGACCCATTAGCACTGCCAAAAACTGCCGTACACGAAACTGAGCCGAGTTCTGCTTAATTGGCTAAAAGATTGGCCTGTTCGTCAGATTGTTTAAAAATAGCTACAGGTTGAACAACATGAATAGACCCGTCAGCAGGAGGATGAGCAGAACCAGCCCCTTAAACAGTTGTTGGTTGATCTTGTTCGAAAGCAAATGGCCGACGGCTACACCGATCAGGGCGGAAGGGGTAAGCGCCGCAGCAGTCAACCAGGTTTGAGATTCGATTCCGATCAATACAGCCTGGGAAACTAATGCCCCGGCATAGGAAAATATAAAAAAATGTCAGAATGGTAGCTCGTATTTCGTTTTTACCGAGCGCCGTGCGGGAAATTTAAGCATGACTGCAGGCTCAGGCATCGCCATGGCGCTGGCCATCAAACCAGAAGCAACGCCGACCCCCAGAATGGCACCGCGTCTCTGTGGTCGATCTACCAGGTTGGTGTTTTTTCGCGCCTTGTGGAATAAATGCCAGCCATTTTGCAGACTAATTAAGAATGATCAGGGTCGCCACCATTAATTTGATGGCATCGAGATCGAACTGGTTATAAATCAAAATGCCAAGCGAAAAAGAGAGTATAGGAAATATTCACACCCTATTTTCACTATTCCACCAAGTAAAGAAAGAGTTTCGCGAAGCCGTTCGACCCTGAGGGCATCCGAAATCTGACCAATTCCCGCCAACGCTCACAATATTACCCCTTCCTACTGGGGAATCCAGCCACAATCAGCCACCAGGCATGCCGACTACCTGCCTATTCTTTCGCAGGCGGCAATTTGGTGAGTTGAGAGAGTTGACGTTACCTTGTCGGTTACCCGAACAAACCCCTTCGTCTCATGGCGCCTACTGTTGGTGTGGCGGCGCCCTGAACTCGGGTAATGCTATGTGCCCAGGCTGTGTGAAAACTATTTCCTAAAATTGAAAGTGGTTAACACCAGCATATTTGAATCAATAAACATCTAATTGGTGGGAAACGTAGTGCTATTTCTTTCTTTTTTGATACCCCTAGTGGAAAATAATTTATATAAAGCTGAGTATTTCGAGTTTTCACACAACCTCTGCCGTTCGCAGACCTTGATCTGTGGTACTTGAGTGTCTGATTTTTCGGGCAAGGGAAGAATTTTTGGCTAACAACAAACAATAACTTAGCGGATTTTATTCATAAAATATTCATAAATTCATAAACGCACCAAATTGGGGCGAGTAAGTTTTCCGATAACTTATTGTTTTATTAAAGAAAAATGGTGCCGGCACGAGGAGTCGAACCCCGGACCTACTGATTACAAGTCAGTTGCTCTACCAACTGAGCTACGCCGGCAATATTCATTATCAACTATTCATTTTTTAGGGCAGCCATTGCGGCTGATTTTCGGGGCTATGCTGCCCCTTTTCGAGGCGCGAATTTTATTGTCTTTACCCGGAGTTGGCAAGAAGTTAATCCGGTCTGAGTTCCTGCGCGCCAGCGGTTCCAGGCTGATCATCAAATGCACTGGCTCTGTATCTGGTTTATCCCGTTTTCGATATCGTCTGCATCCAGCATCGAGTCTATCGGGTTTTCAGTCGAGTGCTGATAGTAGAGCCAGAAAATGGTGCGGTTGCGGTAACGTGGTTCAGATTGAACCGGATATTTTAGCTGCTTCAATTTTGCGATCAGTCGATCAGCATTTTTCTTTAGCCCAAAAACACCGAGCGAGAGGGCATAGGGCCTGCCTGGCTCGTTGATGATGAGGTAATCGCGGATTCCTTTTTTGGCCAGCGCCTCGGCAGTTTTTACCGCTGCCTGGCGATTCTTGTGGCTGGCTATGTAGACCATAATGCCGAGATATTCCTTCTCCAGGCTGGATCTTAATTCGCCCTTGATGTTTTTGGCCGAATAGCGGCCGCTGACTTCGAGCGCCCGAGTTTTATCCTTGAAGGGACCGATTGTGATACATAGCTGGTTATCGATAATCGCTTCGCTGACCTGCAATTCTCCCATTTGGTTCTGGCTGTTGATTCCAGAGGTGCTGGGTGAATCGGATGCGACAGGTTCGTCCAGCAAACGTAATTCCTCGGCCACCGGTATAGCGCTATTATTTTTAGCCACCAGTTGCTCGTAGGGTACTAGCCATTGCACCAGCCCAAAAACGATATTGACGATTAATAACAGGATAAAAAATACTTTCATTGCTGGTTTTCCAACTGTCGTCGCATTCCCTTAAACACCAGGTCGGGCACTAATCGATTCTCGCGATCAAGGTGCTTATGCAGGTAACCGCCACCACCCCCGGCTACGATCAAAACCGCATCGGCGGCGAGCCGCCCAGACCAGCGATCCACGAGGCGCTCGACGGTACCCGTATCGGTTGTATGGTAGTCTATATTAATACAGGCTTCGGTAAAACAACCCGGATCGTTGGTGTGAATAATTTCCGGATGATCGAAATCTGCATTACGCATGATCCGCTTGAACTGCTCTATAGATGTATTAAACCCCGGCAGTATAGCGCCGCCCAAATGCTGCCCATCGGCACGCAGCAGATCGACCGTGATCGCGCTACCTACATCGACGATGATCGCATCCTGTTGCACCAACCCCGCAGTACCCAGCAGGCTTAACCAACGGTCGACACCCAGGCTCGCCGGCTCCGGATAGCCGTTAGTCACGCCACAACAAGTTTTTGTAGCCACTAACCTGACCAGATTTGAGAATCGATCAAAACCCTCAAGCATGCGCGTGATTTCGCATTCGACCCGGGCGCCCTGTGCCGAAGAAAAATAGCATTGCTCCGCGCCAGTATCAGCCAGGCATGCCGCCAGGCGCGCCTGCCATCCTGTTTGAAAGCGACAGGTAAACGCCTGACGTAGTTCCCCATCGACCCACCTCTGACCCTTGACCGCGCTATTACCAAGATCGAGCAAAAGCATCAGTCCCTACCCCTGAGCGATATTTCAGCAGCCGAAAACGTCAGGCGCCCCTGCTCGCTGTCGAGTTGTAGCTGGCCGCTGGAATTGATGCCCGCATTTATTCCGTGAACCGTTTGCTCATTAGTGGTGACGCAAATGCGCTGACCGCGCAGTGCATCGTGGGCGTTGAATTCGGCGATCAGCGAGGGAATCGCCGATTCGTCAAAAGCATCGATCTTTGTCACTACCTGCTTGATCGATTCGAGCAGTAGGGTGTCGCGTGGTACTGCATCCCTGTTAATCATGTTGATACTGGTTGCAGCCTGGGGAATTACCGCCAGATCCTCGGCGCTCATCATAATATTAATACCAAATCCGATGGCAACGAAGTATTCCCCGGTATTCTCTGGCCTGGATTCGATCAGGATGCCGCCGAGCTTTTGTTGCTGAAAATACAGATCGTTGGGCCATTTGAGCTGCACCCCATCGACACCGCAATGCTCGAGCGCCCGGCACAGCGCTATTCCAGTAACAATACTCAGCAGACCAAGAGTGCTGGCCCGGATAGACTTGAGCATCCCTATGGTGCAATAAATATTCCTGGCAAACGGCGATACCCACTGCTTTCCACCCCGACCCTTACCAGCGGTTTGCATTTCAGCAAGTGCAATACAGGGTTGCTGATTTTGCTGGAAAAAATCGAGTGCATCGCTATTGGTTGAACGGGTCACAAGCCGATGGTGGCATTTAAACCTGTCGCCGAATGCGGATGCCAGTTGCGTCTGGATTTGCTGCACATCGATCAGCTCGAGGTCGGAATCAAGAGCGATATGCTGATCGTTTTGACGATAGTCCAGGCCCCAGTCTGCCAGGGCCGCCAGGAACGACGATTCATCCGCGCCGAGCTGACGGCGATCGAGCGTGTCCCCGTCACACAGGCATTTGAGCCAGGCATCTCTCTGTTCGTGGTTCAATGGGTCACCGACCTTTCAGCCAGGCCTGGCGATGTTGTTTGTGCTTTTCGGCTGGCACCAACTCGATAGTATGCCTCTGTGCCGGTGCCAGGCTCAACTCGAAGCGATGCAACTCGTCGCGCCTGAAAGCATGCACTGTCCATCGATCGCCGGGCTGTGCCAGTTTAAGTTGCTGTTCGATCTGGGCGAGGGTCTGTTTTAGGCCATTCACGGCAACTATTGTATCCTCGGCCGAGAGTCCGGACAATTGCGCTGCACCTCCTTCGTCGACGCGTAAAATCTCAAGACAGCCTTCGCGTTCTTTCAGGAAAGCGCCCAGTTCAACCGCCGGCAACGGATCTGTTGCCGGTTTACCGCCCTTATCCTTCTGGTTCGCTGCCGGGCGTCGCAGCACATCGATGCCGACCACTGCCATCAATTCATCCAACGGTAGTTCGCCCGTCGTATCGATCAGCTGGTGCATAAAATCCAGCAGGTCGTTATCAACCAGAGCGCACACCAGGTTCTGGATGGTATCGACTTCTACGCCTGCCCCTGTGTCGCACCAGGTCAGCCACAATTGTCGCATCACGTCGTCCAGGCTGACACTCGATTCGCTTAACTCGCGCATCTTTAAATCGATACACAATGCTATCAGCGCACCCTTGGCGTAATAACTGACGATCGCATTCTGGGCATTTTCGTCCTGCTGGTAAAATCGGGTCCAGGTGTTAAAACTCGACTCGGCTGCCGATTGTCGGGTTCGCCCCAGCCCGCGTTGAATCCGGGTCATGGTTTGCGCCAGCAATTCCAGGTAAGAGGTTTCGTCGATCAGGCCACATCGTACCAGCGCGAGATCATCGTAATACGAAGTGATACCTTCGAAGGCCCAGAGTAATTCGCTATAGACTTCCTGTTGCAAGGCATAGGGCTGGTAGGCTGCCGGCTTGATGCGTTTGACATTCCAGGTATGGAAGTACTCGTGACTGCACAGGCCGAGAAATGTCCGGTATGACTCGCTCACCTCTTTTTCACCCGGTTGCGGCAGGCTGTCCCGGCTACAGATCAGGCTGGTGCTCGCACGATGCTCCAGCCCTGCGTAACCATCACCGACCACCATCACCAGAAACTGGTAAGTGTCCATCGGGGCCGGCTCGCCGAAGAACCGTATGTGATGCTCGCAAACTGATTTAAGATCCTGCGCGAGCCTGGCCTCGTCGCAACGATACTGACCGCTCAGGATGATGTCATGGGGCACCCCACAGGCTTCGAAATGAATCTGGCCAAACTCACCCATCTCTACCGGATGGTCGATTAATTCGTCATAATTCTCAGCCTGATATAGACCAAACCCGAAGGGCTCGGCGTCAATGGGTTTCAGGGTAGTCGCCAGCTTCCATTTTTCGCAGTAGTCGGCCGATGGTTTTTCGATTAGCACTTCACAAGTTGTATCGGACTGACCGAGCACTTCCAGGAATACACTGGTGCCATTGTAATAACCATGGGTATGATCGAGATGGGCAGCACGCACCGACAGGTCCCGGGCATACACCAGGTACTCGACCCTGAGCGCCCGACTACAGGGGGCTACTCGCCAGTTGGACTTATCGAGCTGCGTGACGGCTAACTGTTCATCACCGCAGTAAGCCTTCAGCGTGATCAGATTTTTGGCAAAATCACGGATCATGTAACTGCCCGGTATCCAGTTAGGCAGGCGCAGGCATTGACCGTCCGGTTCCGGGTTTTCTATCAGTATCTGGACATTAAAATAATGCGTGACCGGATTGTGGCTGGTAATTTGATAACGAATCATGAAAATGCGGGCTGCACTGCATTTAAAAAAACGCGAAGTGTAGCATTTTCTAGCCAGTTCTGGCTGTGTGTATTACCTAGCGATCGATCCGGTGACGTAAGGCAATCAGGGAACCATAGTAATAAGGTGTGTCGAGCATTTCACGCGTTACTCGTTGCAGCATTTCCTGCGCGTCGCGCTTGATAGTCGGGTCTATTTTCGGTAGACCTAACACTGTTTCGATCCACTGCGTCATCGGCGAGGTGATGACCCTGTCCTGAATCACCCATTGCCCCGGTTCAGTGGGTATGAGCGAACGATGATTCAGTTGCCAAAGATTATCAACCAGGTAGCGGCGATAAGCCTGGCTGGCAAACTCGCCCGCCCACTCGATGGCATCCTTATCTTGCAGACTCTTCCCATATTGCAAAAACGCGCGGCTGACAAAAGCGTAGTCTTCGAACGTGGTTTCAGCCAGGTCGCCGTTACCGGCAAAGCGCACTACCTGGCCATCCTCAATGAAAGCATCGCGCATGTAGTTGTATTGCCGTATCGCCACCTTGCGATATTGACCGTCGATTTCTGCCGCTGCGACCAGCGCCTGCAATGTCAACGCATTCCAGCTCGCCAGGCGCTTGTCATCGACTGGCATCGGTGGCTTCTCAACCGATTGCAGCTGGCGTCTGATATTTCTGTTTCGCTTCTGATCGCCAGGCGCGGCAATTCCGACTAAAGGTTTGGCAAGAAAGTCTCCCATTGCCAGGTCTTCATTATCAAGCTGCCATATGCGACGCAGGTACTCGAATTCCTGATCACCGAGTTGTTGCGCCAATTGCTCCTGACTCCACAGGTAGCGACCCCCTTCCAGATCGTTAACATCCACCGCCGAAAGGCTCGAAACGTAGCCCCCGGATGGGTGCTGCATTTGCGACTGAATAAATTGCAGGGTGAGTTGAGCAATTTCGCGATAACCCTGGTTTGGCCACATATGCTCGGCTTGCAGGTAAAGTAAAATCATTTGCGCATTGTCGTAGAGCATTTTTTCAAAGTGCGGGGTTTGCCAGTCTGGATCGGTTGTGTAACGAAAAAAACCACCGTTAATATGGTCCATCAAATTTCGACCAGCCATCGAACGCAGACTCAATTTGATAAACTCCACTACTTCGGGATGATGTTTCTGGCGCCGTTCGATCAATTGTAGCAACGCAAAAAATTGCGGGTTTTGCGGGAACTTGGCGTTATCGCCGAATCCCCCATCCAAAGTGTCGGCAGCTTGCATAGATTGACCAATGAACGCGTTGACCAGCCTCTCGGTTGGCACCTCAGTCAAACCGAGCAGCTCGCTATCGGTTACTCCACGTATCGATGCCTCAAAGAATTTTCTTGCAGCTAATTTGATTTCGTCTTGATCTGATATCCATTGCTGCTGCAACTGTAATAAAACTTCGATAAATTCAGCCTTCGGCAAATAGGTAAAACCCGTTATCGGATACCCCTCCGGGGTCAGAAAAACATGTAATGGCCAACCCGCTGATCCACGTACTGCGCTGACAAATTCGATCAGCCGACGATCGAGTTCAGGCCGCAATTCTCGATCAACTATGACTGCCAGGTAATGCTGATTGACTGTTTCTGCCACGCCGGCATCACTATAACTCTCCCGTTGCATGACGTGGCACCAGTGACAGGAAAAATACCCGATCGAAACCAGTATCAGCCGGTTTTGCTGGCGCGCCTGTTGCAAAACCTGCTCGCCCCACATTTGCCAGTTGATCGGATCCTGCGCATGCATGGATAAATAAGGTGAAGGGTGGTTTGCGAGGTCATTGCTGCCCTGTGCGAACACCGGCACAGAAACCAGCATGGCCATACCAATAAGATACCGTCTGATACGATGTTTTATCATTTCTGTTCGTTGCTCAGCAACGGATATAATACAGCATCTAAGGCTTACCCAAAATCAAGTATGAACCCGCTATTACAACTTTTAACCCGGCACTCGACACCCGCAAAGGCATTAATCGATCCTGCGCCGGATGACGAGCAATTAAAGCAAATTCTGAAGATTGCGATGAGCGCCCCCGATCATGGGAGAATTCAGCCCTACCGCTTCATTACTATTCGGGACGGCGCACGATATGAATTGTCGGAAGTATTTGGCAAAGCCGTGAGCAAGCGCGACCCGAATGCAAGTGACGCCTATGTTAAAAAGCAGAAAGACAAACCCCTGCGATCGCCACTGATCGTCGTGGTGGTTGCCTGCCTGACCGAGAGTGAGAAAATTCCGCAAATCGAACAAATGCTGAGCGCAGGAGCTGCCGCGCACAATATTTTACTGGCAAGCAATGCGATGGGCTTTGGATCGATCTGGTTAACCGGGGATAACGCTTATGACACAACCGTTTTCGAGGCTCTGGGGCTCGCGGCCAACGAAAAAATTATTGGCTTTATTAACCTGGGTACGGAAAAAATAAAAATACCCCGTCAGCAGGAGGCTGAACCAGATGACAAGATGTTCGAATGGAAGTCACCTGCTAATGACAGGCTTAAGTAGTTAGCGTGCAAAAACACAAGATACTGTCTTTCTGGAAAGTAACCCGCAGGTTGGACTGAGCTTGTGAAGCCCAACATGACTAATGCAAATCAATATGTTGGGGTTCGTCCCTCTCGGCAACTGCTCCTGCGTCGCCTAAAAGCGCCTACTGTTGGTGCTCTAATAACACGCCCTGAGGTGGACCACCACCCCTATTTCAAGATTTAGCGGCAAATTGTAGTAGCGGCGAACCGCGCCTTCTCAAGGCTTCAAGATACTTCGATTCGTCATAGGGTTTATGGTCTTGCCAAC
>JADFMY010000076.1 GCA_022563685.1 Pseudomonadota bacterium
GCGATCGCAACCACACTCACCTTTATCGGCCCGGTGTTTATCACTCTACTGTCGATCATTTTGCTCAAACATCGAGTGGGAATCTGGCGTTGGTTGGCAGTCGTGCTCGGGTTCCTGGGTGTGTTGCTGATCATGCGTCCGGGGTCAGCTATATTCACGCTTTTTGCACTTTTGCCAATCCTTGCCGCGTTTGGTTATTCACTGTCTGTGGTCAGCGTACGCCTGCTCGACGATTCGATACCGACAGCGACGATCAATCTATACGGCTCTGTCGGAGCACTGGTCGGCTCTACCATCATCTTTCTATCCACCGGGGGATATATAGCGGTCGAATCTGTTACCGACTGGTTCTGGTTAATCGCAATGGGGACTGTGGGTGGGTTTGCGGTGCTGTCCCTGATCACTGCGTATCGGCTCACGCGTCCGAGTAGTCTTTCGCCCTTCGAGTATTTTGGTATTCCTTTTTCGTTTGCCCTGGGCTGGTTATTTTTTGACGAGTCTCCCTTCGAAACGCTGTTTCCTGGGGTCGTGTTAGTAGTGGCAGGCGGTTTATTGATCGCCTGGCGCGAACGGAAAAAAAAGGAATCGCTCGGCATGCCGGTGGCCGAGTAAGAGGTTGGGATCGGGGCGGGTCAGAGAGATCAGAGAGATCGGGGTCAGGTCTATCTTTTAGCCTCAAGATTTAACGTAATCCTTATGTACTGACCTCCAATTGAGGCTAAAAGATAGACCTGACCCCGTTCCTCAGTCTGTTTTCTGGCGGATTTTTTCCTTTAGCTGGAACACACTGTGCTCCACGGCGGTTAACATTTGCTGAGCATCGGCAAATCGCATATAGGTCTTTTTTTGTAAGGCCTTGAGAATTATTTGCTTCAGGCTATCAGGTAGCTTGAGATGGCTTAAATCGGGTTCACTGTTAATAATACTTTGTTTCAATAAATGCAAACTGGTGCCGGTAAACGGTTGATGGCCTGATAGCAGGTGGTAAAGCGTTACCGCCAGCGAAAACAGATCTGAGCGACCATCGAGCTTTTTACCCTGTAGCTGTTCGGGAGACATATATGACGGGGTTCCGATAATAATACTCTCGCTGTGCCTGCTTTTCCTTTCGGTATAGGCAGCGCCAAAATCGGTCACGATGTAGAGGTCTTCCCTTTCGTTATACATTATATTCGCCGGTTTAATATCACCGTGAACCACGCCATGAGCATGCGCTACCGCAAGTGCTCTCAGCACCGATTTTGAAATTCGCAGGCACTCGCCTACGGTGATGTACTCGCGCCTGCGCAGGCGCAGGGACATGGGATATCCTGGAATATAATCCATCGCAATATAGGCGGTATTCCTGTATACAGCGGCGTCATGGATCCTGGCTATGTTCTTGTGCTCGAACTGTGACACGATCTCCGCTTCCTTGAGCCAGTGCTCGATGCGGTGCTGTTCGATATTTGCTTCTAGTTTTGATGACATGACTTTCAGCGCGACCCGATTATGCGTGCGCATATCTTTGGCTTCGTAAACAATGGCAGTCGCTCCCTGTGCGATCTTTTTTACTATCTCGTAATGGCCAATGACCTCCAGGGTTTTATCTTCCAGAACTGCCTTATTCACAGGGGGGTGCTTCTTTCGGATCTCTTCGATACGAGTGACAAAATCGCTCAGCCCCGGATCGTATTGCGACAGCCAGTGGTAGAGATTTAACGCACTCGCCCAGTGTTTGCTCGACTCGAGTGACACACCCAGGTGATATCCTACTTCAAGCAATTCGTCGCTGTAGGGACATTGTTTTAACATGATTAATGCGGTCTTTAATTCTCCTTTATCAATTCGCTTTCGAATATCCTGCGGCGACACAGGGGCTTGTCCCAGCAAAATACTGGACCTCAGACGCTGATATAAACCGATAATCCAGTAGATAGACGATACCAGGATCATAACCAGCCCCGGTAATACCACAGGTAAAAAAATCTGGCCGAATATCGCGAGTAACACTTCCAGCATCAGTAATACAAACAGGATGATACTGACAGCCAGGAAAGACACGGCGGTCGTTCTTGCGCGGGTATATTTGCGCACATAAACCGCCAGTATCAGGCAATAGACCAGCAACACCGACCACTGCGGCGCGACCCTGATCGACGCCTCTGCCAGCAGTTCTCGTTGTGAAGGGAGCAGGCCTACTATGTATGAAAATAGACCATATTCCAGCGCCGATACGATTGGCGTCAAGCTAACAAGATAGGTAAATACCAGCAGGCATCCGGTCAACCCCAATTGCCAGGCCCTTGACTTGAGGCTAAACACCGATGCAGCTATCCCAGGGATCTAGCCCCCGTATTGCACGAAGGCGGCACCCAGATTGATGCATTTCTCTATATTTCAATGTTATCCCGGAATGTTTAAATGATTGAACATGACGGTTTGTGCCTGAACGAGTCGTTGCGTAGAGATCAGATTTCAGACTTACTCATTATAAAATCTGATGCATCTAATGGATAGTGAAGATTATAAAATAAGCCTGGTGACAAAAAAACAACTGGACATCAGGCGGGCATTTTCGATATATTGCCGGCAGTTTTCAGGTGCGTGGCAACACGATAATCGGGAAACTCGTGAAAAACGAGTACTGCCCCCGCAACGGTGAAGAAGCTCAGGCTTCCAAGTCCGGAGACCGGCCTGAAATTGTTTGAACAAGACCAGAATTACGGGTGGTAATTCTCACAGCTTGTAGCGATGTCTAACATTCTCTCCAACTGTGTGTGTCTCTCTTTAGTTTTCTGGAGATCCACATGAAATCATGTAAATCCAATCTATTAATAACCCTGAGCCTGATTGTATTCCCGGTTATTAGCCAGGCAGCTCTTGGGCCTATTGTCGTGACTGGAACCAGGACCGAGCAGCCTCTTTCCGAATCGGCTGTCCCGGTCCAAATTATCACATCGGAACAGATACGCAATAGTGTCGCAACCGATGTCGCCGATATTATCGAAATCTATTCCGGCCTGGATATCGCGCGCAACGGCGATTTTGGAAAGGTCACATCGTTGTTTATACGTGGTAGTGAAAGCAACCACACGGTGATATTAATCAACGGTGTCAAAATCAATCCGTCAACTATTGGTGGTGCAGCATTACAGAATATTTCTCCCGATATCATCGAACGCATCGAGATTGTTAAGGGGCCACGCTCAAGTCTTTACGGTTCAGAAGCAATCGGTGGTGTAATCAATATCATTACACGTAAGCAGGTCGATGGCCGAAGCGGTAAAGTCCGTATAGGTATGGGCGAATTTGGCACCCGAAAAACCAATATCTCTGGATTCTTTGGTAATAACAATTTATCCAGCGGTATAACAATAGAGCAGTTCAATACCGACGGTTTCCCAGTCCAGGACGCCTCTACTGAGAATCACGGTTTCGACAATGAAACAGTCAATGCATTTGTCGATTACCAGATGGATCGTTCCGACCTTCGGCTCAGCCATTGGTCAGCAAAAGGAAACGTCGAGTATTTCTTGGCCGGATTTCCGCCATTTACTTCCGATCAAGAATTGGATCAGGATTTTAAAAATACCGCCACCGCACTGGTATGGAATTTCGCGATCAGCAGCGATATCAGTACCAACCTGCACCACAGTTCAATCACCGACGATATCCAGCAAAATCAGCCTAATTTCCTGGCGCAATTCGATTTCGCCAGAACCGACCGTACTGAAACCGAGTTGAAAGTGGATTTTCAAACGGGCGATAGCAGTGCAGTTTCGCTGGGCCTGTTATCGGCGGAAGAAGACGTAGATGCGCTATCGTTTGGTACCACGATTAACCAAACCACCGATATCAACGCCGCTTATGTCCTGTTGCAAGTCCATCAGGAAAAGCACAACTATGCGATTGCAGCGCGTCAGACAGACCACGAGGATTTTGGCACACACAATACCTGGAACATTGACTACAAGTTGATGATCTCGGAAGCGGCGAGTATTCATGCGGGCGCTGGTACGGCTTTCAGGGCGCCCGATAATACCGATCGGTTTGGATTTTACGGCAATCCCAATCTCGACCCCGAAACATCTGAATCCATCGAACTCGGACTCACTTACGCCCTGTCTAATAACGCGAGCTTTGCGATTACCTATTTCGATAATACCATCGAGGACCTGATAGAGCTCAATGGTTCTTTTACTCAAATGATCAATGTGGACGAGGTTGAAATAAGCGGCATCGAAGTCAACTACCAGGCCAGAAGAAATAACTGGACTTATAGCCTCAACCTGCTGTCACAAGACCCCAGGAACAAGATCACCAACGAGGTTCTATCGCGGCGATCGAAAAATCGTATTGGTATCAATCTAGATTACCAGCAGGCAAGCTGGCAGGCGGGTGGCAACATCAGTATCGTAGGCGAACGCGATAACTCCAGCTTTGACAGTATCATACTTGATCGGTACGAACTGGTTAATGTATTCGCGCGTTATCGACTGGATAAATCGGCAAACATTTCTGCTAAGATCGAAAATCTGTTCGACGAGGACTACGAAACAGCCAGTGGCTTCAATACCAGGGGGCGCACTGCTTTTATTGAATTTAGTTATTCATTCGGGGAATAGCCCGCATTTCTCCTCAGGCGACAGCATATTTAAGATGACTATTGGAGATAATCATGGCTAACCGACTCTCAAATATCGTCACCCGTACCGGCGACAAGGGCACCACGGGAATGGCCGATGGCAGTCGGCGCTCTAAAAATGATGCCCGCGTGCACTGCCTGGGCGAGGTGGACGAACTCAATGCAGCCATCGGGGTTGCATTGAGTTTTATCGAGGATGCCCAGGTACAGCAAGTTCTGTTTTCAATCCAGCATGACCTGTTCGATATCGGCGCCGAGCTCTGTCAACCGGGGAAATCGTTGATCCAGCCAGTTCATCTGGATGCGATCGAATCTTCTGCGACCCAGTTTAACGAGCCATTACCGGCCCTGAAGGAATTTATCTTGCCCGGCGGTTCGCAGGCCGTGGCTTTCCTGCATCTGACGCGAACCATCTGTCGGCGCGTAGAACGCTCGTTGGTCGCGCTGAAGGAAATAGAGGAACTGAATCCGGTTACCGCACAGTATATCAATCGCCTGTCGGACCTGCTGTTTATACTCGCTCGCTCGATGGCCCACCAGGATTGCGGCTCCGAAGTCTACTGGCGCTCCAAATATTCACGCCTGAGTGAGGAATAATCGACGCAATCGAACCTCGATTCCCTGCTTAAAGCCTTAGTCGAGGAGGAATTCCAGTACCAGTCTGGCGAACGCCCGGGGTTGCTCCGCGTGTAACCAGTGGCCGGCATTAGCAAGGGTTTTGATCGCTACCATGTTAAAATGCTGGTCGATCAGCTTTTCTTCCGCTTCACCGATATAGTTCGATTTCTCCCCGCGTATAAACAGTGTCGGGCATGCGACCTGCCAGTCCTGTGGAAGCTCAGAGTAACCGGTAATTTTATCGAGGTTGCGTTTGATTGCCTGCCAGTTGACCTTCCAGCGCCAATGCTCACCATCACGAAGCAGGTTTTGCATCAGAAAAGCGCGCAGCGACGACTCTGGAATGTCAATCTGCAACGCCGCGTCTATCGAAGAGCGGCTGTCGTACCGGTCGAGTTCCAGAGATAGTATCGGCTCGATCAGGTGCTCGTATTCATGTGGGTAAGGGACTGGCGATATATCGGCTACGACTAGTTGCGAAACCATTGCTGCGTGCTCCACCGCCAACAACATGGATATCTTACCGCCCATGCTGTGTCCAATCACCCTACAGTTGTTGATATTCAAATGCTGTAACAATCGATAGACGTCTTCAACCATGAGCCGGTAGTCGATATCCTGGTGATGGAAAGATTGTCCGTGATTTCTCAGGTCGAGTGTATAAACCTTAAAATGCTCTGCAAATACCCTCGCCAGCGATTGCCAGTTTTTACCCGAACCAAACAGACCATGCAGGATGATCAGCGGTTCACCAGCGCCGCTTTGGCTGTAATGTAACAGGGCGTTATCAGGCACTCATTTACTTCCGGGGGTTGATCTGACACTTAACCTATGGCTCGAAATCATAATATCTATCATTCCCGCGTAAGCGGAAATATCGAAACGATGCTTTCCAGTCCAAATAGATTCCCGCTTTCGCGGGAATGACGGTTTAGGTTTTTTTCTTGGGCATATATAAATCGGTGATGGTGCCTTCAACCATTTCAGCCGCAAAGTTGAAGGTTTCCGACAGGGTTGGGTGCGCGTGTATGGTCAGGCCGATATCTTCGGCGTCGGCGCCCATTTCCAGTGCGAGCACCGCCTCGGCGATCAACTCGCCTGCATTAGGGCCTACCATACCTGCCCCGAGTATGCGTTTGCTCTCCTTGTCGAACAACACCTTGGTCATGCCTTCGTCGCGATCGAGCCCGAGTGCGCGCCCGCTCGCGGCCCAGGGGAAAACGCCTTTTTCATAATCGATACCCTGGTTTTTGGCTTCGGTTTCACTCAATCCCATCCATGCCACCTCCGGGTCGGTATAGGCTACCGATGGAATGGCTTTAGGTTCGAACCATGATTTCATGCCCGCGATCACTTCCGCAGCGACCTTGCCTTCGTGCGTTGCTTTATGCGCCAGCATCGGATTACCGACGATATCACCGATGGCGAAAATATTCACAACATTGGTACGCATCTGCCCGTCTACCTCGATAAATCCTGATTCGTCAACCTTGACTCCGGCTTTTTCGGCCCCAATATTGGCGCCGTTTGGACGCCGACCGACGGCGACCAGCACCTTATCGAACACCTGTGGCTCGGGCGCTTTATCGCCTTCGAAACTGACCTTCAGACCATTTTTCTGCGGCTTTATTTCGGTTACCTTTGTTTTCAGGTAGATCGCCTTGTAGCGTTTGGAAATAATTTTGTTTAAAGGTCTCACCAGATCTTTATCGCAGCCGGGGATCAGGCTGTCGAGGAATTCAACCACGGTTATCTCGGACCCGAGGGCATCGTAAACGGTTGCCATTTCGAGCCCAATAATGCCACCACCGACGACTAGCAGTTTCTTCGGTACGTCGGTCAGGTCCAACGCGCCGGTAGAATCCATCAAACGTTCATCGTCATGGGGAAAACCGGGAATCTCCATTGCCTGCGAACCCGCTGCGATGATGCAGTGTTCAAACTCTATGCGAGTTTCCTTACCATCCTTCACCACAGCCAGATTATTTTGGTCGATAAATTCGCCCACGCCGGTTACCACCTCGACCTTGCGCTGTTTGGCCAGTTGCTTAAGCCCTCCGGTGAGCTTGCTCACAACCCGGTTCTTAAATCCATTGATACCTTTCAGGTCGATCTCCGGCTTGCCAAATTTAACCCCATTGGCCTCCATGTGATCCGCTTCATTAATTATTTGTGCGGTATGCAGGAGCGCCTTCGATGGGATACAGCCTACATTTAAGCAAACGCCGCCCAGAGAGTCATAGCGCTCGACCAGTACCACCTTCTTGCCCAGATCTGCGGCTCGAAATGCGGCTGTATAACCACCCGGGCCCGCACCAAGTACCAGTACCTCTATTTTCATCTCTGTCTCCGTATCGGCAGAAGCCGATTGAGTCGATTGCGCCGGTTCGCCAGCGCTCTGATTAGTTTTGTCTGATCCGGCAGGGTCAGCTCGTTTATGTTCACGATTACAATAACACCCGTCTGATATCCGTGATTACCTGGCCCAGATAACGGGTAAATCTGGCGCCCTGTGCGCCATCGATAACACGATGATCGTAAGACAGCGCCAGGGGTAATATCAGACCTGGCTTGAAACCGCCATCGCCCTGATACACCGGCTGCATTTTTGCCCTTGCGACACCCAATATAGCCACTTCAGGTACGTTTACGATAGGGGTGAATTGCGTGCCGCCAATCCCGCCAAGGCTCGAAATAGAAAAGCAGCCGCCCTGCAGGTCGTCCGGTGACAATTTGCCTTCACGTGCTCTCGCCGCGGCCGAGCCGAGTTCGGCGGCGAGGTCGAATATCCCCTTTTGATCGACATCGCGAATCACCGGAACCACTAATCCATTGGGTGTGTCGACCGCAACACCCAGGTGAAAGTATTTTTTCAAAATCAACCTTTCTCCACTACTTTCCAGCGAGGCGTTGAAATCAGGAAATTCTTTTAGAGCAGCGACCACTGCTTTCATGATGAAAACCAGCGGGGTCAGGCGCACACCTTTTTTCTCGGCTTCAGCTGCCAGCGATTTCCTGAAGGCTTCGAGATCGGTGATATTCGCCTCGTCGAATTGGGTAACATGCGGCACACTTACCCAACTGCGGTGTAAATGCGCAGCGGATTTCTTTTGAATACGGCTTAACGCTACCGACTCTATTTCGCCGAATTTGGAAAAGTCGATCTCGGGCATTGCCGATACCGGGATTCCACCGGTACCAGCTCTCGCTGCAGCGGCTAATGAAGCCTTGATAAAGGCCTTGACGTCTTCCTTTAAAATTCTTCCCTTGGCGCCAGTACCTGTCACCAGTTCCAGATTGACACCCAACTCGCGTGCATGCCGGCGAATCGAAGGGTTGGCATGGATTTTTTGGCTCGACTTATTACCGCTATCGCCGGATAAATTATCGGGTGGCGGCTCTCGTTCTTTTCCCGGATCGGCTGTCTGGGGTGTTGGCGTACTCGATTCGAGTTTCTCGGGTTTACTTGCTGGTGTTGGTTCGGGTGTTGGCTCTGTTTCGGTTTCCGACGCTTCCGGCTCATCGGGTTTTGACTCCTCGCTCACCGCCGTAACCTGCAATTTTGCGATTTCCGTCCCCTCTGCAATTCGGTCACCGACATCGACCAAAACCGATTCGACCTTGCCGGTAAAGGGGCTCGGTATTTCCATCGTCGCCTTGTCGGATTCGAGTACGATAATCGAGTCTTCGGCCACAATTTCGTCGTCTGCCGCGATCAATATCTCGATGATTTCGATTTCGTCAAAATCACCCACATTCGGTAAAGTTATAGTCATTAGTTCTGCCATAGTTGTCTCCTGTCTTACTGACTACACGGTCATCGGATTGGGTTTTTCCGCATCGATCTTGTATTTCCTGATCGCCTGTTGAACAAGTTTATGGTCGATTTCGCCTTCATCGGACAAAGCCTTGAGCGCGGCCACGACCACGTAATATCGGTTCACCTCGAAAAAGGTACGCAGGCGTTCACGGGTATCGCTGCGGCCAAAGCCATCGGTACCGAGAGTAACAAATCGCATCGGAACAAATTCGTGTAACTGGTTGACGAATGCGCGGGTATAGTCGCTTGCCATCACTGCCGGTCCTTTTCGGCCCTGAAGCTGTGATTCAAGATAACTTTTCCTGGCTTTCTTAAGCGGGTGTAACAGGTTCCAGCGGGTACAATCGTTACCCTCGCGCGCCAGCTCATTGACACTGGTCACGCTCCAGACATCGGCATTGATATCGAAATCGGCCTTAAGCAAGTCAGCGGCTGCAATGACTTCACGCAAAATAGCGCCCGATCCCATCAACTGGACCTTTTTACCTTTTTTACCACCTTCCTGCAGGCAGTAAATCCCCTTGATGATGCCTGCGTCCGATCCTTTGGGTTTGGCGGGATGCGCATAGTTTTCATTCATCAAAGTGACGTAGTAATACACCTTATGATGCAGCTGGAACATGCGTTTTAATCCGCTATGAAGAATCACGGCGAGTTCGTAGGCATAGGTGGGATCGTAGGATACACAGTTTGGTATAGTGCCGGCGACGATCAGGCTATGGCCATCCTGGTGTTGCAGGCCCTCGCCTGCCAGGGTGGTGCGACCCGCGGTACCGCCCATCAAAAACCCGCGTACCTGCATATCACCAGCCGCCCAGGCGAGATCACCGATGCGCTGGAATCCAAACATCGAGTAAAAGATATAAAACGGAATCATATTGACGCCATGCGTACTATAGGCAGACCCCGCCGCGATCCATGAGGACATCGCGCCCGCCTCGTTGATTCCTTCCTGCAGTATCTGACCTTTTTGGTCTTCGCGGTAATACATCACCTGATCGGAATCCATCGGTTCGTAAAGTTGCCCCTTGAACGAGTAGATGCCAAGTTGCCGGAACATACCTTCCATACCAAAGGTGCGGGCCTCGTCGGCTACGATCGGAACAATACTATTGCCGATTTTTTTGTCGCGCGTCAGGGTAGATAATATTCGCACAAAGGCCATAGTGGTCGAGAATTCACGCTCGCCACTATCTTTCAACAGGGCATCGAAAGTACTCAGGTCAGGAATCTCAAGCGGCTCGGAAGTGTCGGCACGCACCGGCATATAGCCACCGAGTTTTTCACGCTGCCGGCGCATGTATTGCATTTCCTCGCTGTCTTCCGCGAAACGATAGAACGGTGCTTCGGCAATATTTTCATCGCTCACCGGAATATTGAAGCGGTCGCGAAACGCCTTTAGCGCCTGTTCGCCCATCTTCTTTTGCGAATGGGTAATATTCTGTCCTTCACCGGCCTCACCCATGCCGTACCCTTTCACAGTCTTGGCAAGGATAACCGTTGGTCGATCCTTGCATTCCACCGCCTCGGCATAAGCCGCGTATACCTTGTGTGGATCATGACCGCCACGATTGAGCCGCCAGATATCCTCGTCGGACATCTCGGCCACCATTTCTTTCAATTCCGTATACTTTCCGAAAAAGTGCTCGCGCGTATAGGCACCACCCTTGGCCTTGTAGGCCTGGTATTCTCCGTCGACCGCTTCTTCCATGCGTTTATGCAACAGGCCGTGTTCATCCCTGGCGAGTAATGGGTCCCAGTAAGAACCCCAGATCACCTTGATTACATTCCAGCCGGCCCCACGAAAAACAGCTTCAAGCTCCTGAATGATTTTCCCGTTGCCACGCACCGGTCCATCGAGGCGTTGTAAGTTACAATTGATTACGAAAATCAAATTGTCCAGATTTTCTCTCGACGCCAGCGAAATCGCGCCGAGCGATTCCGGCTCATCCATTTCACCATCGCCCATAAAGGCCCATACTTTACGGTCACCCTGCGGCTGAATCTCGCGATTTTCCAGGTACTTCATGAACCGCGCCTGGTAAATAGCCATCAACGGCCCAAGGCCCATCGATACGGTCGGGAATTGCCAGAAATCGGGCATTAGCCAAGGATGCGGATACGACGATAATCCATTTTCGTTGAGCGCTTCCTGGCGAAAAGACTTTAGCTGCTTTTCGCTGATACGACCTTCCAGAAACGCGCGCGCGTAAATTCCCGGTGCAGAATGACCCTGGAAAAACACCAGATCTCCCTTGTGTTGGTCATTGGGTGCGCGGAAAAAATGATTGAATCCAACATCGTATAAAGTAGCCGCCGAGGCAAAACTGGCAATATGCCCGCCCAGTTCAGATGAGGTTCTGTTGGCGTGCACCACTATCGCGGCTGCATTCCAGCGAATCACCGAACGGATCTTGTGTTCAATCGCCTGGTCGCCTGGAATGGGTCGTTGGGTCGAAACCGGTATGGTATTCACATAAGCCGTATTGGCCGTGTAAGGCAGGTAAGCACCCGAGCGTCTGGCCTTGTCGATCAGTTTTTCGAGCAGGAAATGCACTCGTTCAGGGCCCCCGCGTTCCAGCACCGATTCGAGGGATTCTATCCATTCCTGGGTTTCCTGCGGGTCGGGGTCTGTTTCTTTTACCATTTGCCACTTGCTCTTGGTTTGGTTCCAGTGTATTTAGGGAAAGCTAACTGAAGTGTCTGGATAAGATCACCAAAGTAAGCGCTCGGTCTACAACAAGCAATTATCATTGGTGTCTGGCAGCATTATACGGCATATTGACTCACTGATTAATTTTCATGTAATAATTTATCCCAATATAAATAGTTTGTATTCCCGATAAATCAACATCAAGAATGAATAGACTCTCGATCATCAAGCCCGATGACTGGCACCTGCATCTGCGCGATTCTCCCTACATGGAATCGGTGGTCGCCGATTCCGCCAGACAATTTTCGCGCGCGATCGTGATGCCAAACCTTAACCCACCGGTTAGAAGCTGCGACGAAGCCTATGCTTATCGCCAGCGTATACTCTCGGCCCTGGCTGACGAGTGTCAGTTTCAACCATTGATGACACTATATCTCACCGACAACACCAGCCGCGAAGAAATCGTCAAAGCCAGCAAGTCTGACTTTGTTTTCGCCGCCAAGCTCTATCCGGCTGGCGCCACGACAAATTCTGACGCCGGGGTCACCGATGTCGCAAACATTTATGCAGTGCTGGAAACAATGCAACCGCACTCCTTTCCATTATTGGTACACGGAGAGGCGACCGGCGAGGAGATCGATGTATTTGACCGCGAGAAGGTTTTCATCGACAGGACACTGAATCCAGTCAGATCCGACTTTCCAGTACTGCCGATCTTGTGGGAAGCCATTAGCATGCCCTACGCGGTCGATTATGTGGAATCGCAAGATGACTGGCTTGGGGCTACGATAACCCCGCACCATTTGTTGATCAATCGCAATGCGATGTTCGCTGGCGGTTTTCACCCACACCATTACTGTTTACCCGTGGCCAAGCGCGAAGAGCACCGACTGGCATTGCTAAAAGCAGCTAGCGGCGGTTCAACCCATTTTTTCGCTGGCACCGACAGCGCGCCACACGCCCGGCACGCCAAGGAATCCGCCTGTGGATGCGCCGGTATTTATTCCGCCCTCTGTGCGATCGAACTCTACGCCGAAGCCTTTGAGCTCGCTGGGGATTTCACTCACTTCGAAGCATTTATGAGTTTGAACGGGCCCGCCTTTTATCAGCTACCTGTCAATAGCATGCGCGTGAATCTCGAAAGAATCGAGTGGACGGTTCCCGACACCCTGCCCTTCGCCGGCGAGGAACTGGTGCCTTTCAAGGCGGGTGAGGTGTTGCAATGGAAAGTAGTGACCGATGACTGAGATAATTCCGATATCGAAGCGTTTTAGAGGTTTTCTGCCAGTCGTAGTTGACGTCGACACTGGTGGATTCAACGAACAGACCGAAGCTCTGC